>DASYZB010000010.1 GCA_035946615.1 Verrucomicrobiia bacterium | reverse complement strand
CTGCCTCCGATGTATTCGATGCAGCCAGTGGGGCCTGCTCTCAACTGACACCCCGCCTCAAGAACCGGAACCAACCGGAGGTAATCGGAGGTAATCGGAACCAATCGGAGGCAAACCGCGCCGTCCGATAACGCAACTGTCCTCACCGCCGCCCGCCCCTCTTCCTCAGTGCCTCAGTGCCTCTGGTTTAGTCACCTTCGGTTCCTTCTTCAGCGCACCGCCCACCGCCTGCGCCAATTGCACCAAATTGCACCTGGTTGCACCAAATTGCAGCTAATTGCGCCAAATTGCAGTTCGACCCTTTTCGCAGAACGATAAAACCGGCCAAAATGCTTGGCCCCGTTCCCCATCACTTCGATTTGCTGGAACGCTTGGGACGGCTTGGGACGGAAGTGGGACGGTTGCAAGAGTGAGAATCACCCGTGTTTACCGGCCTTGGGACGGTGGGACGGCTGTACACCCCCAATCCCCCCCAACCCGCTCCGACCCTCCCTTTTTCATTGGTCCCCGGAGCGGATCGCCAACGCTAAATTGTCGTGACGAGTCGGCGGGCGCGTGGTAAAAGTCGCGCAACACTATGAACCGACGCCATTTCATCACTCTCTCGGGGACCGCCAGCCTGGCGGCCATGACCGCCAAAGTCACCGCCGCCGAGGCCTCAACAGGCCGCGATTATTATGAGCTGCGCCGGCTGGTCATCGAGAACAAGGAACAGAAAGCCGAAGTGGATAAGTTCCTCAAGGAGGCCGCCATTCCAGCCATCAACCGCCTCGATATGAAACCGGTGGGCGTGTTTTATCCGGCAGAGGGTTTGAGTCCGATTTATATCCTGCTGCGGCATCCATCGGCGGAATCGGTGTGCACCCTGCAGGCGCGCCTGGGGCAGGATTCGGAGTTCATAAGCCAAGGGGCGGACTACATCAACGCGCCGGTCAGCGCGCCGGCTTACCGGCGCATGGAGAATTCTCTCATGCTCGCTTTCCGCGGCATGCCGCAGCTTGAAATTCCCGCCCAGGGACCGGACCGGGTTTTTCAACTGCGCACTTACGAAAGCCCAAGCGTCAAAACCAACCTCAAGAAAATCGAAATGTTCAACGACGCCGGGGAGATGAAGCTTTTCCGCGAAGTCGGTCTGACGCCGGTGTTTTTTGGGCAAACGATTGTGGGCACCAAAATGCCGAACCTGACGTACATGCTCGGGTTTAAAAATCTGGACGAGCAGAAGGCGGCCTGGAAACGGTTTGGGTCGCACCCGGATTGGAAGAAGCTCAGTGCGATGCCCGAGTATGCTGATAAGACGATTCTGTGCGGGATAACCAACCTGATGCTGGTCCCTGCGGATTACTCACAGATTTGATCCCTTGCAGGAGACGACGTGCGGAGTCTCTGATCTGGGGTGGCCCGGTGTAAGGGGAGTGTTTTTGGGGAAAGTTGGAGACTCCTTACGCCGTCTCCTACAGCTTGCGGAATGGGAAACGGGCTTCTTTAACGCTGAGACCGGCCACTTCAATGCGCGTGGGGTCAAAGCTGCCAACGCCCGCCTCTGCCGCCCATCGGAGATGGTTCTCGCCCGGGAACGGGAACTGGCCGTGATTTGCCATTGGGTTGTAGCCCATGGCAGTGGCGCAAATCGAATCGGTGCAAACCGCGTTGCGCCCGGCGAATAACAGCTTGGGCTGGATTGGGCGGATGCCCTGATTCCAAAATCCTTCACCGCCGGTTTGGGTGTCGATACCGTCGATAATCGCCAAATCCACCGGGCGTGCCCCGTTCAGGTCGGCAACAATTCGTGGCACGCGCGAGCCGGGGGTGTTGGGCGGGTTGGGGCCGAGTTGGGCGGGAACGCCTGAAGGCAATGGCCGTTGGTTCATGTGCAACGGGCCAACACGGGCCTGGACGGTATCTTCATTGGGCGCGTCATCGCCATAAAGGGCCGTGGGCGTGATGCCGAAGAGGTTCTTGACCGACATGGTAACCCCAGCGACTTCGTGGTCTTTCATTTTCGCCAACGAAACAAATACATCGGTTTGGTCGTACCACCGATTCAGTTCGAAGGCCGGGAAGAGGTAGCCGCCCCAAGGCACCTTCACTTGAGAGTAGCCGTCCCAATGGCCGCGATTGCGTGTGTTCTCGAATAGGACCTTGTGACCGGCGGCTTCCTGGACTGCCTGGAGGTCCCACCCGGAATTGCGCAGCAGCGACTCGACGGGTTCATGGCTATACCAGGCCTCGACAATTGCGATGCGGCGCGCCCCTGCGCGGTCCAGCGCGGCGCATGCCGCGGCAACCACGTGCGGGTGGACATGATACGTTCGCGAGGCAGGGAACCCGCCGACATCCTGGGCCGGACCGGTCATATTGATTTTCATGGTCACCGTCTTGCCGCGGACCAATTGGCCGAGGCCGCCAATGCCATCGAGCGCCGCATCCAGCTTTTGGCGTACCAGGGCAGGCTCGTACGATGCGCAACGCTGAATCGACACAGGCGAACTTGGCGCGTTTTGGGCCTTGTTGGGCAGGTGGGCTGGGCCAGCCTCGGCGCCGAAGGCCAGGTTTCGCCAGTCACCCAGGGCCCATAACCCTGCCAGGGCGGCGCTGCGGCCCAGGAAATGGCGGCGAGTCATCGCGCAACGCCAGTGGGTCAAGACGTGATTACCGGGAAATGTATAAGGGCTTTCAGTGTTCATCGCATCCTTTCAATGATGTTCCTGGCGGGCATGGGCCGTGCCCGAAAACCGCTTGCAGCGCGTCTTTGAACGCCGGGACAAGGCCCCCCGCCCCTTGCGACCCGGCACTGTTCAAATACGCTCATGTTGTTGGCAGATTTAGTTTTGCTGTTGGTTGCGCCAAATTAGCACATCCTCCTGCTGGTGTCGTGCCCGAACTTTGCAAAAGGCTTCCCGGCTGCAGGAGAGGACGTAAGGAGTCTCTGGTTAAGATGGTCATTTAGCCGCCTTTGGTTCACCCGGAAGTTGCTGATCAGAGACTCCTTACGTCGTCTCCTAAACTTGGGAATGGCGACGCGTTGCTGTCATTAGCCCCCGCTTTAACGCGGGACGCGAAGGCGCAGAGGCGCAGCGCGGCAAACCGGGGGGTTGTCTCGCGCTCTCTGCGTCTTTGCTTCCTTGCGCCTCTGCGTTAAAAACTTCAAGGAATAGAGCTGCGGCCTTCTTGGGCGGCCTTGACGAACTGGGCGGCGCGGCGGGTCAGCTCCGGCCAGCCGGCAGCCTGAAGGATTTTCTGGGAAACCAGGGATGAACCGATTCCCAGGGCGGCACAGCCGGCTTTGAGGAAATCAGCCACATTGTGAACATCCACTCCACCGGTCGGCACGATTCGCAAATGGGGCAGGGGAGCGCGCAGGGCCTTGATGTAGCCAGGGCCCAAGGCCTCAGCGGGGAAAATCTTGACGAAATCCGCGCCGGCTTCATGAGCGGCTTGCGCTTCGGTGGGAGTGTAGGCGCCGAGCATGACGACCCGCTCGGCATCATGCGCAATGGGCACAAACTCCGGGCGGCAAACCGGTGTGACTACGAATTCAGCACCCGCCGCGATTGCCGCGCGACAGATACCCAGATCGAGAACGGTCCCAACACCGATCAGCGCGCGTTGGCCAAGGCGCTGGCGGGCGTCGCGGATGGCGGCGAGGGCATTGGGGGTGGTCATGGTGATTTCGATGGCACGGACGCCGCCTTCGAGAAGTGCTTCGGAGAGGGGCAGCACTTGTTCTGCGCTTTGCGCGCGGACCACGGCGATAATTCCTGGATTGACCAGGAGCGAATCGATTTCTGATTTGGAACGTGTCATGGCTCTTGAGTTTCGAGGCGGTAGGCCTCAGCCAGCAGCGAGACAGGATGCGCCACGCGCAGGCCTAATCCGCGCGCCTTTGCTCCATTGATAAGTTGCAACAGGCAGCCCGGGTTCGCGGTGGCGACGATGCCGGCGCCCGTGGATTCAATGTGGTTGAGTTTGCGTTCGAGGAGGTCATTGGCCATTTGGGGCTGAATCAGATTGTAAATCCCGGCGCTGCCGCAGCACCAGGCGCTCTCAGGCAAATCAACCAGTTCGAGGCCCGGAATGAAGCCGAGAAGTCTCCGGGGTTGAGAGGTGATCTGCTGTCCATGCGCCAGGTGGCAGGACTCGTGATAGGTGACAATCTGCTTTGGAAGCGGGTTAACAGGCTTGCGAACGCCAATCTCAACCAGCCATTCGTGGATGTCCTTAAGCTTGTGGTCCCAAAGGCTGGCGCGCTCCCGGTAAAGGGGATCATCCGCCAGCAGGCTGTGGAAGTGCTTGAGATGCGAGCCGCATCCACCGGCGTTGCTGATGATGGCGTCATACTGCTCAGGCGGGAACTGATCGATTTGCTTGCGGGCCAACTGCCGGGCCAACTCCCATTCTCCGTTATGGGCATGAAGTGACCCACAGCAAGACTGCTCCGGAGGTGTGACGACTTCGCAGCCGTTGCCCGCGAGGACCTCGACAGTGTCCTGATTGATATCGCTGAAGATCAAATCCTGCGCGCAGCCAATCAGCATCGCTACGCGGTATTTCTTCTGTCCAAGAGCGGGCGTCACGGGCGCGATGAGGTCGGCCGAGACGTGCGGTTGAATCGCGGGCATCATTGACTCGAGCTCGCGCAATCGTTTCGGGAGCAATTTCAAAATCCCGCTACTCCGTAGCAACGCCTGAAAGCCGAGTTGCTGATACAGGCCCAACGCGCGGCCAGCCAGTTGCAGCCGGGTTAGGTCCATGAAAAGCCAGCGGAGGGTGAAAGCGCGGATGAAGTTGCGTTGAGGCGATTTGAGCGCGCCACTGTTCTCGGCCTCAGCGCGGGCGTGCTCGAACAGCTCGGCGTAATTCACACCGGCAGGGCAGGCGCTCATGCAAGCCAGGCAGCCAAGGCAGAAATACATCTCGTCGGCGAAGGTCCGGCTCATGGCCATGCGATCATCGGCCACCGCCCGCATCAGGGAAATGCGTCCACGCGGGCTATGCCGCTCGATTTTGGTTGCGTCGTAGGTGGGGCAGACGGGCAGGCAAAGCCCGCAGTGCATGCATTGTTGCAGGACGGAATAATCGAGGTTCTTGAGGTGAGACGCCGATGGACTCATAGAACATCAAACATCTTCCCGGGATTCAGAATCCCCTTTGGGTCCAGCGCACGGCGGAACTCGCGCATGACGCGCATTGGAGCATCGCCGGCGAATGCCGGCAGGAACGATTTTTTGGCAAGGCCAACGCCGTGCTCGCCGGTTATCGTGCCGCCCAGCCGGACGGCCTCGGCGAAAATCTCTTTGAAGGCGACCTCGACGCGATGCATCTCCTCGTGGTTGCGTTCGTCGGTCAGGAAGGTGGGATGAAGATTGCCATCGCCCATGTGGCCGAAAGCGCCGATGCGCAGGCGATATTTTTTTGCGACCTCCTCAACGAATCGGATCATGTTCGCTAATTGGCTTCGGGGTACGGTGGCGTCTTCGAGGATGGTGGTTGGGGCAACCCGCGCGAGCGCAGAGAAGGCGCTGCGCCGGGCGCTGGCCAGGCGGGCGGCTTCCGCTTCGTCTTTGGCGGCCCGCACGTCGGCGGCCCCGTTCTTGCGGGCCAGGGCCTCCATTCGTGCCGCTTCTTCGGCGACCGGACCTGGGTGCCCGTCCGTTTCCATCAGCAATAGCGCTTCGCAGTCCAGGGGCAGGCCAATTTTTGCGAACTCCTCCACGCATTGAATTGTGGTACGGTCCAAAAACTCGAGCGTACAGGGGATAATGTGCGCTGCGATGATATCCGAAACAGCCTGGGCCGCCTGATCCATCTGTGCAAAAGTGGCGACGAGGGTTTTCTTGGCGGCGGGCTTGGGGATTAACTTGAGCAGCACCTTGGTGATGACGCCGAGTGTCCCTTCCGACCCGATGAAGAGGTCTTTGATGGAATAACCGGCGACATCCTTCACGCATTTGTTGCCCGTCCAAAGGACCTCGCCATCGGGCAAAACCACTTCAAGGCCCATCACATAATTGCGGGTAACGCCGTATTTCAGGCCGCGCAGACCGCCCGAGTTTTCCGCCACGTTGCCGCCGATTGTGGAGATTGTCATCGAACCAGGATCAGGCGGATAAAAAAGCCCGGCGGCGGCAGCGGTATCGGAAACTGCTTGGGTGGTGGCGCCCGCCTCAGCCAGCAAGGTGAGATTGGCGCGGTCCAACTCGAGAACGCCGTCCATTTTGGCCAGGCACAGCACCAGGCAATCCGGTACGGGAATGCTGCCACCGCTCAGACCGGTCCCCGAACCGCGCGTCACGACGGGTATCCGGCCCTGATTTGCCAGCTTGAGAATCGCTGAGACCTGGCCAGTGGTTTGCGCAAAAACAACGGACCCGGGCATCTGCCTCAGCGCCGCAGTAGCATCAAAGGAGTATGGGATGAGGTCTTCCTGCTCGGTCAGGACGTTGCCAGCCCCAAGCAGCCGGCGCAGGTCCGTTAAAAGGGTTGTGGAAAGAGGCATAACCCCGTTCACGCACGAATCTCCGCCACGAGCTCTTCGGCCGGATAAGTCCAGATTTCTGCCAGGGTAGGGTGATAGTGCGGCATAGCGGCCAATTCATGCACGGTCATGCGCTTGCTCATTGCGGCAATGATTTCATGGATAAGTTCGCCGCCAACCGGCCCAACGCAACAGCCACCCAGGATTTCACCGGTCATGGGTTCGGCCAGAAGTTTCACGAAACCGTCCGTAGCCCCCATGATCAATGATTTGCCATGGTCATTGAACGGATATTTCGCCACGGCATACGGGATGTTGAGCACGTGCGCTTTCTTTTCCGTCAGGCCCACGGCCGCGATTTGCGGCTCGGTAAAGATGACTTCGGTGCGCAGGCGGTAATCCATTTGTTTCTTGGCTTCCGGATGCGCGATGTTGTGGCCCGCAATCTCGCCTTGCTGAACGGCGATATGAACGATTTCGTAAAGGCCGGTGCAGTCGCCTGCGGCATAGACATGGGGCAGGGAAGTCTGCATCGAGGCATCGGTGACAATTCGTTCGTACTGGACCTGGGCCCCTATCTTATCCAGCCCGAGGCCGCCCAGGTTTGGCAGGCGGCCTAATGCATAGAAAACCTCCTCGGCATGGACCCGAACCCGCTCGCCTTTGTGCTCGAAAGTGATTTCCTTTTGCGAACCGGTACGGCGGGCATTGAGCAGCTTTGTGCCAGCGTAAATTGTTATGCCTTCACGCTGAAAAACATTTTCCAAGACCTCTGTGGCATCCTCGTCGAATTCGTGCAACACGTGCGGGCTGCGCTGGATGAGCGTCACACGAACACCAAATCGGGCGAAAAACTGGGCAAACTCGACTCCTACGGCGCCCCCGCCCAGCACGATGAGGGACTTGGGCAGGCGCGTGAGTTTGAGCGCCGTATCGCTATTTAAGCAATCCAGCTCATCGAGTTGAGCCAGAGGACTGGGCGCGATGCGCGAACCGGTCGAAATGACAAAAGACCTTGCCGAGAGTTTTTTCCCCGCGCTGAGTTGCAATGTGTGGGGGTCTTCGAAGCGAGCCATGGCCCGAATGAACTCAAAATCACCATTCCGAAGCTGCTTCTCGCGGTAATCGGCGAAGTCTTTGATTAACGCATTTTTTCGAGCCATGACCTGGGCTAAGTTGAAGCCGATGTCTTCAACGTGAATGCCCCAGGGCTCAGGATGGCTGACTCGATGCATGACCTCGGCTGCGTAGAGCAGGGCCTTGGTGGGCATACAACCGCGCAGAATGCATAGCCCGCCAACTTCTTCGCCCCCTTCGATGATGGCCGTTTTCAGACCCGTGTCGCTCGCGATGCGGGCGGCCGCGTAACCTGCGCTGCCGCCGCCAATGACGGCAACGTCGTAATCGACACCTCTGCCCACGGGGCTCATGGCTCAGGCCGGCTTCAGATTTTGCAGCCGTTCCATGGCAGCCTGTATCGCCTGCAATCCGCGGAGCAACTCGGCCCGGACCTCGTCCGGAGGCGGGGCGAGCGCATCATCGATGACCTTTGATACTCGTTCAAGGATAGCGGGCGCGCGCTTTTGCAGGCTGGCCATCTGCTTTTCCCAGGCGAGTTTCTTTTTTGCGCAATCGAGCAAACCGCTGAGGTATCCGATATCGTCGCGAGTCGTCCGGGGGCCCTGGAATTTCACATTCAGCGCCTCCAACTCGCCGCGAAGCTGGGTCACTGTTTTTTCGCTGCGTTCAATGTCTGTTGCCAACGCGTTCAGCTCTTTAATGACCTGCCGCTGTTCGGCGGCAGATTTCTGAGCCAATTTCAGTTGCTTAGGTGTGAGCATCTTGTCCGCCTATGTGGCGATCATTCCGGTTTTGCGCGCGTAATTGAACAGCCCCCCCGCATCGACAACTGGCCGCACGTCTCCCAGCGGTTTGAATTTGTAAGATTTGTTGGTCTTATTTGCAGTGACGGTACACGCATCGAGGTTCACCGTAACGACATCCCCGTTGTGGAGCACCTCACAGAGACGGTCCACGCATTCGCACGGATACAGCTCGCCTGTGGCGACCGAATTGCGGAAGAAGATGCGCGCGAAGCTCTCCGCCAATACGACTTTGCAACCGGCTGAGCCAAGGGCAATCGGGGCGTGCTCGCGCGAACTGCCGCAGCCGAAGTTGCGTCCCCCCACGACAATGGGGTATTCGCTGTCCAGCGCGCCCTCTTTAACATAACGCACTGGATAGAGCGACTCGGGTAAGCCGCACAAGGCGTACGCGCCCAGCTTCTCGTATTCCTCGGGAATGGTTGGAATGAGGTTCAGGTACTGCGCCGGGATGATCTGATCGGTATCGATGTTGTCGCGCACTACATAAACCGGACCGCTAAAAACAGATTGCATGCGGGCAGATTGCGGGCGAAAAGGTTGAAATTCAACTCGATTCGCGCGGCTAAGCCGCAACGAGTCAGTTTGAACAGGAGATAACAGAGAAAACATTGGTGTGAACACGAAGCCAAACTATATCTTGCATCCTTGTGGCTGCTGACTAAATGGTGAGGCGCTGTTTGTGCCACCATTGCTCACAAAGTGCTTCAAAGCCTCTGTTCTCTCCGTTTCCTCCTGTTTCTTTCTGAATGGTGCCGGCTAAGAGCCTGGTTCCAATTCCGGTGCGGCAGGGGTGGCCCCCAGCATGCCGGCCTTGCGGGCGTGGCGGCCATACACCCATTCGAACATGGGCGAGGCCATCAAGGTTGTAACGATTGCCATCAAGACCATAATCGCAAAAAGGGCGGGCTGGATGAGGCCCTTCTGCAGACCGATATTAATGATGATCAACTCCATCAACCCCCGGGAATTCATCAATGTGCCCACCGCCAGCGCGGTTCGATTGTCCTCCCCATTCAGGCGCGCGGCGGCCCAGCAGGCGCCGCCTTTGCCCAGGCAAGCTATCAAGATGACTACCCCGGCAACCAGCAGCATCTGCGGGCTGTTCACCATATCCAACCGCGTATTCAAGCCGGAGAATGTAAAAAACATCGGCAGCAGGAAGACGACGGCAAAGGGCTCAAGCTGGCGTTGCAGCTCACGGGCGAAAAACCCGCGCGGCATCGCTATCCCCAAAAGAAAACCGCCAAAAACCGCATGGATGCCAATGCTGTCAGTGAGCCAGACCGCCAGCATAAAAAGCATCAAAGTGATGGCCAGCACCACAGGTGTTATGCGCCCGGCGCCCTCGGTGGCAGGGCCGAGCCGAGCCAGCAGCCTCCGGCCTATTGTCAGCATGAATACCGCATACAACGTCCCACCCAGGATCGCCTTAATCGCAACCATTGGACCGGCGCCAAAACTCGCCAGCACAATGGCCAGAACACACCAAGCACCCGCATCGCCAATCGCTCCTGCCGCAAGCGCCAGCGTTCCAAGGGCCGAACCGGTCAGCCCGCGCTCATAAATAATGCGAGCCAGCATCGGGAATGCGGTGATCGACATAGCGGCTCCGAGGAAAAGCATCGCTTCAAATAAGGTTGCTCTTTCTGAAAACAACCCCGGCAGTTTAACCAGCGCAATGGCCAATCCCGCGCCCAATACAAAGGGAGCAAACATCCCGGCCGCCGACACGCAGGCGGCGCTCCGTCCCCGGCTTCGAAATGTGGCGGTGTCAAACTCGACGCCGACGAGGAACATATACAATCCTACGCCAAGTTGGGCGCCCACGTAGAGAAACTTGAGCGATTCTTTGGGAAAAAGGCTCTGTTGCACCCCGGGAGCAAGGAAGCCCAAAAGAGAGCGCCCGAGAAAAACGCCCGCAATCATTTCCCCAACCACCTGCGGTTGCCCCAGCCGGCGGGCCAACAGCCCCACAAGCCTGCATGCCGCCAGGATGACGAACATCTGCAAAAAGAACTGCGTTGAGAGCTCCGGGCCTGTCATGAGCCGTTAGATTGGGTTAAAGCGCTTTGCTAGACACTCCGGCACAATGTTGCCTTCTGCAAGGCCAATAATGCTCAACGTTCAACGTACAGAATACGGGTGAACGGGTGCGGCTTTTCGGTTTGCTTCCGCCTTGTTTTTGTTTCCGGGGCGGTGTACGTATTGGCCAACAAGAGGCAGGGACGTTTCAAAACCGAACGAAAGGCCTGGGTGACTATGATTGCGACGCAAATTCGACAGAAGGATGCGATGTTTTACTTTGCGGCTTATCCTTCGGAAGGGCTGCTGGCCAAAGTCCGTTTCATCAGCCGCTTTTACGGTGAAGGGGAGGACATCCGGCCAGAGGAGATAGCCCCGGAAGACGATGTGGCACAATTCATCGCCCGCATCGAGAGGAGCGAAAAGGCCTTCCAACGGTCGCTGTCGCGTTCGAAGGTCAAACTGATTCGCAATTTCTACGAGACGGCAATCACGCAACCGCCGATCCCGGGCACCGTTCTATTATTTACTCCGCAGCGGCTTCGCTTCCAATCCTTGGATGGCCAGGAGACCATCGGCCATCTGCAGGAGCCGGAGGAAAAATTCCTGATCATCGATGGCCAGCACCGCCTGGCGGCGTTGCAGTTTTACGAACGCACCCACCCGGAGGAAGCCAAATCCATTTTTGTCCCGTGCGTCATTTTCGATGGACGTAGCGATGACTTTGCCACTGAGATGTTTGTCATCATCAACTCCACCCCGACGCGCATTAACAAGAGTCATTTGGTTGACTTGTATGAGCGTGTGTCCTGGGCCGAACCGGACCGGCGCTTTGCGGCGCGGATTGTCGAGATGCTTTATAGCGAAAGCGACAGTCCGCTGCGCTATCGCATTAATCGCCTTGGGGGACGCAGCAAGCAGGAGAAATGGATTCTCCAGGCCGAGTTGTTTAACGAAGTCCATCGCTGGGTCAAACAGGCTTGGGCAAAACTGGAAAAGGAAGGCGCCGATCGGCGTGTTGCCGAGCGGTATTATGGTATGGCGCGCGATTTCCTGAAAGCAGCGTCGCAGGTTTTTGGCGAGGCCTGGGGCAACGATAACTACATGGTGACCAAACCGGTCACACTCAAGGCGCTGCTGCGTGTCTGCGCCGATTTGGCAACACAGGATGCCGAGCCGGCTGAAGCGCGTGTCGAGCGCTGGCGCGAGCGCTTGGCCTCTTGGTCTGAACGCGCGCGCGATTTCCGCAGCGAAGGTTTCTATGAACGCTTCGCCGCCAAGGGACAGGTCGAGCGGGTCGGCAAAATTCACCGCGAATTGGCCCGGGCCGTGGGGCTGAGATAGGCCATTGCTTGCCTGGCTTTAGTCAGCTAAATCGGTTCACCGCAGGTTCAACCGTTTGAAGAGCCACACTTTGGGCCAGTCCAGCGCGCTAAAGTAGAGAAGACCCGCCCCGACTACCGCCCCCAGAAGCAAGGGGCTCACGGGCCTTATGAGAACGCCGGCTAGCGCGAAAACCGCCGCCATGATCAGGCCAAATACGGAGCTGCCGGCAAGGAAGAGGCTCGGCGCCGAATTCCAGAAATGAGCGCGCTCGCGCAGCAAATAAACGCCGGCCTGTGAGCTGAGGATCAGGGTGGCAAACGTCAGTGTCTGCAGGGAAGGCATATCCAATCCAAGCGCGTAATAGCCGCAGAGGAATACACCTAACGAGAAAACGAGCTTGCAGGCCGCAAGAAAAGTCGCCGCCAGCAGGATGGCGCGTGTGTTCCACCGGTTTGGGTGGCGTGAGTATTCCATGCGGTCCGTCGAGAGAGACATCGTAAGGAAATCATTGAGAAGCAGAATCAGCACCATCATCAGGGGTGTGAGCGGTTTGTGTCTTGTGACGACGAAGCCGATAACCAGGAGCGCCATCATCTCGATTTTCTTAATCAGCATGTTCAGGGTGTATGTGATGATCCGCTGAAAAACGCGCCGGCTCGTCTCAATGGCCGGCACTACTCCCCCCAGTCCCGGATTGGTGAGCACCATGGCGGCTGCGGCTTTGGCCACATCCGTCGCATTAGCGACCGCTATGCCCGCTTCGGCCTGGCGCAGAGCGGGGGCATCGTTCACCCCGTCTCCACTCATCCCCACGACTTCGCCACGGCGCTGGAACCCGCGAACCAGCTTGAATTTGTCCTCCGGGAAAACCCCCGCAAACACGCCGCAATCCAGTGCGCCATTCCGCAGGTCCGGGTGAAGGTCTTCGGGCGGACATACACCGCCCGGAATCCCCACCTGCTGTGCCACGCTGCGGGCCGTGATGGCATTATCACCCGACACCATGACCACACGGACTCCCCCATCCCGGATTGTGCTGACTACGCTCTTCGAATCCGCGCGGACGGCATCCTCAAGCCCCAGCAGGCCCACCAGGCGCAACTCGCTCGAACTCCCTTCTCCAACCGCCAAAACTCGTTGTCCCCGTTCAACTATGCTTTGGGCGGCCCCTTGCCAAAGCGCATCAGGCAGCCCGGCCATTTCTGCAACCACAGCGGGGGCCCCTTTGACAAAGCGGCGCATGACGCCTTCAACGCGATAAATGGCCTCCGCCCGTTTGGTTGCCGGATCAAACGGCTGGAAAGCCGTTCGCTCCAGATCGCCATCCTGCCAGCCATGGGCAGTGGCAGCCTTGAGGATCGCTCCATCGACTGGGTCCTGGCCTGACGGATCGCTCGCATGCGCCGCGGCGCGCAACAGGTCCTCTTCTGAGAAACCAGGGGCAGGCCAGAGCGCGTTGACGGTTGCCTCATTGCGGGTCAGCGTGCCGGTCTTGTCGCTGCACAACACCGTCATCGATGCAATGTCATGCAGGGCGCTGAGCCGTGTAATGAGCACCCCGCGTTTGGAGAGTTCGACCGAGCCCAGGGCCGCGGCGAGTGTGAAGGTGGCCGGCAACGCGACCGGTATCGAGGCGAGCAGAATGGTAAGCAACAACGGGAGAATAAAGCCCAGGGTCATCCCGGCATGATGCGCAAAGCCCAGCACCAGCACGACCATGGCGGCATTGACCACAAATAGGTTTTTCACCACCGCCACGATCTCGTGCTCCTGGCGGTTGGCCGAACCGGCTGTGCGCACCAGTTCGGCCGTTTTGCCGAAGAAAGTGCGCGCCCCCGTGGCCGTGACTTCACCGGTTGCATCGCCCCCGCGCACCATGGACCCCGCATAAGCGCCCTTGCCGGGTTCGACGGTTACAGCCGCAGACTCGCCCGTCAGAGCGGATTGATCCACCAAGAGCGAGCCCTCATCGAGCCTCACATCGGCTGGCACAATCGTCCCCTGACGCAGATGAATTGTGTCCCCCGGCACCAATTGCTCGGCTGGCAAAGCGATCCACGCTCCGTCACGCCGCACGCGGGCTAGCACCCGCAGTTGCTGGCGCAGCAGCGCCAGAGCCTTTTGCGCGCGGCCTTCCTGGACCATGCTTAATGCCGCATTCAAAACGAGCACCCCGCCAATCACAGCGGCCTCCAATGCCTCATGGAGAAAAAGCTGAATGATAATTGTAGCCTCCAGCAGCCACGGAATCGGCGTCCAGAACCGTTTGATGAATTGCTTCAGCGGATGAGCTCTTTCCTCCTGGACACTGTTGAGACCAAATTGTTTCTGGCGCGCCAGCGCCTCGGCGGTCGTTAGTCCACGATGATTGTGATCGATCAGCCTCCGTGGCGCCGGAGCGCTCATGCTATCGGTTTGGATGTTGGACATCTTGTTCGGGGATGATGCTCCGATCGGGACGTTTGGTCCAGAGCGTCTGTCATCATCGCCGTTGCCAAGAACAGAATCCGGGATTCCTCTGGGCATCTCGAGCGCACAGCGATCGATTTCCGCATCATGCCCGTCGTTTGACGACAATTCCATATATCCTGTGCTCGCTTAGCTTCCTTTGTGCCAAGCGCGCGGGGAACTGCAACTGTGGTGTTCCCAACGCCTTTCGATCCGGAGGCCAAAGAAGTTTGTTCTTCTATGGCACCTGCGATTCCACTCGTGGTTGGCGGAGAACCACTCCAAACAGCCTGTGAATATCTTCCCGCCGCAAAGATTTGAACGCTATCGTGGGAGCAATGGTCGAGTTCTATAGTCTCTATGCGGCGGGCGTTCGATTCGTAAAGCAAGCAGTTGCTGCATGCAAAGGGATACATCGCGGGCCGGCACCATTAAGAGAAAGAACTACTATGGCGAGAAAGCACAACGGACATAAAAATCAAACCTTCTCCATTACTGCGCCTCAGGCCGCCAGCGTCCTGTTGGCCGGTGATTTCACACATTGGCAGAAGAAACCCATCGCTTTGAAACGCGAATCGGGCGGGGTGTGGCGCGTCGCTGTGGACTTACCCCCGGGCACACATCATTACCGTTTTCTTGTGGACGGCCAATGGTGGGACGATCCGGATTGCGCGTTGCGGGAGCCGAATCCCTACGGCAGCCAGAACTCCGTGCGCCAAGTGAGCTGAAGGTTCCTGTTCAGGCCGCTCACAAACCCGCAGGTTTGTCTAGAGGTTGGCCGAGTTCCACCAGTTCCATCCGAACCTGAATTAAGGGGAGTTCAGGGGAGTTTGTCCCTACGAACCTGAGTTGAAGGAGAACTGGGTGCTCGAGCCGTTCTCGCGTCCTCAGAAACCATCCGCGTTGTTAATGGCCCTCCTTTAATCCGCTTGCTCGTGGGTTTGAGATTGACTGGAGCCGCACATTGCTGAAAAGTTTTGGCCAATGGCAACGGATGCTGTTTCCCCTTGGTGTTTTCCCTGTTGGCGCAATCGGGTCGTGGCGCTCTGCCTTTGCCTGTTGATGCTCCCGTTCGCGGGCTGCCGGCAATCCGCCGCGCCGACCAAGCCGAGAATCGCTCTGGTCATGAAATCGCTCGCCAACGAATTCTTCAGCACGATGGCTGAAGGGGCGAGACAGCATCAAGCGGCACATCCTGAGGCATACGAACTGATTATCAACGGCATCAAGAATGAGACCGACCTGGGGGAGCAGGTCAACCTCGTCGAACAAATGATTGCCCGCCCGGTTCAGGCCATCGTGATCGCCCCTGCGGATTCCAAAGCTCTCGTGACCGTATTAAAGCGGGCCAAAGAGGCTGGCATCCTCGTGGTCAACATAGATAACAAGCTGGATGCGCAGACGCTCAAGCAAGCGGATCTTAATGTGCCTTTTGTGGGGCCGGACAATCGGGCGGGTGCCCGCAAGGTGGGAGAGGCGATAGCGCGCCGGCTTAAGCCGGGCGATCAGGTCGGCATTATCGAAGGCATTCCCACCGCTTTCAACGGCCAGCAACGCCGGTTGGGCTTCGAGGATGCCATGAAGGCGGCCAATATTGAAACTGTCAGCACACAAAGCGGCAACTGGGAGATGGACATGGCTAACACGGTAGCGACAGCGATGCTCAGCGAACATCCCGAGCTTAAGGCCATTCTCTGCGCCAATGACAGCATGGCCCTTGGAGCAGTGGCCGCCGTACAGGCAGCAGGCAGGAACGGCAAAGTGCTCATAGCCGGTTTTGACAACATCAAGGCGATTCGCCCAATGCTTGCCGACGGGCGCGTAACGGCCACCGCCGACCAGCATGCCGACCAACTCGCTGTCTTCGGCATCGAGGCGGCGCTTAAAATCCTTAAAGGCGAAGCGCCCCCCGCCGATCAAACCACTGAAGTGGATTTAATCACCCAGACCAATCTCACACTGCAGTTACCGGGAGGTTCCAACTAACGCTCCCATTCTATGCCCTCACCCCCCAAACTGTTGAAAGTCAGTAATCTCAACAAGAGCTATAGCACGCCGGTGTTGACCGATTTCAGCTTTGATTTGCTGCGTGGCGAGGTCCATGCGCTGGTCGGCAGCAACGGGGCGGGAAAATCCACTTTCGCCAGGATTTTGTGCGGACTGACTCAACCCGGCAGTGGAGAGGTCCAACTCGAAGGGCGGCCCTACTCGCCGAGGTCCAAACGGGACGCCGAGCAAGCCGGCGTCATCATGGTCATGCAGGAACTCAATGTCATCGGCACGCTCACCGTGGCCGAGAACATCTTTCTCAGCCGATTACCGCGCCGGGCCGGCTTTGTGCGATTCGGTGAATTAAGCAAAATGGCGCAGCAGGCCCTGGCGCGGGTTGGCTTAAAGAACCTGGACCCGACAGCGCCGGCCCATCACCTGGGAGTCGGCCAGCAACAGTTGGTTGAAATCGCCGGCGCGCTGGCCCAAAACTGCCGGGTTATGATCCTGGATGAACCCACGGCTGCATTGACCGATCCCGAGATCGAACGGTTGTTTGCCAATGTGCGCAAGCTTCAGGCGGAAGGCGTCGGAATCATCTATATCAGCCATCGCATGGATGAAATCCGCAGGATAGCCAACCGAACAACGGTCTTGCGCGATGGCCGCCGAGTAGCGACTCATCTCGCCGCGGAAGTCACTGCAACCGGTTTGGTGCGCGACATGGTCGGACACGATCTGCCGGAGCGCAAGGCAGTGGGCGAGCGCGTCACGGGCGCCACAGCCCTGCGGGTGAGCCATTTGCGCGCTGGTGGGCGGGTCCAGGATGTCAGCTTTGAAGTGCGCCGCGGGGAAATCCTGGGCTTGGCCGGTCTCATCGGCTCGGGAAGGACCGAGACCTTGCGGGCCATTTTCGGAGCGGATGCCAAAGATGCAGGTGATATCTTCCTCAATGAGGATCAAAAACCCGTCACAATCCGGGACCCGGTGGATGCCGTTCGCGCCGGGATTGGCATGGTCCCGGAGGACCGCAAGGCCGATGGTCTGCTGTTGGGCCAATCGGTTCGTGTCAACACCACCCTGGCAACCCTGCCACGCCACACTCACGCGGGTGGCTGGCTGGACCGGCGCGCCGAAGGCCAAACAGCAGATTCTTTCTGTGGCCGTCTGGCTGTCCGTTGCGCCTCTCCGGAGCAAATCGTTTCCGAGCTGAGCGGGGGCAACCAGCAGAAGGTCGTCATCGCACGCTGGCTGGCGCGGGATTGCCGCGTACTCCTGTTCGATGAACCAACGCGCGGAATCGATGTCGCGGCCAAAGACAGCATTTATCAACTGCTCGGTGACTTGGCTCAAGAAGGCAAAGCCGTGGTGGTTGTTTCAAGTGAATTGACCGAATTAATGGCTCTCTGTGATCGTATCCTCGTCATGTCCGCTGGCCGGATTGCAGCCGAATTCTTGCCAGGCCGGTGGTCACAGGAGGTTATCACCCGCGCCGCATTCAGCGGGTACCTGGACGAGGAAAAACAAACCTGATCAACAGCCGGCGACGGCTCTGATGGCAAAGCATTTTGGCCAAAACGCGGCACTGCTCTTCATTTGGATTGGGCTGTTGCTCCTGTTTGGGGCCCTCAGCGAAAACTTTCTCACGACGCGGAATCTGGCGATACTAGCCAACAACATCCCGGCCCTCACTGTGGTCGGAGTGGGCATGACCTTTGTTCTGATCATCGGGGGCATTGATCTTTCGGTCGGTTCGGTGCTCGGATTGGCGGGCGCTGTTCTGGGTGTGGCCATGAGCGATTGGCATTCACCATTCAGCGCGGCCACAGCACTCTGTCTTGGAGTTGGCCTGGCCGCCGGCATTTGTAATGGAGCGCTGAGCGTGCGTTTGAGTATTCCGTCATTCATTGTCACATTGGGGATGCTCGAAATCGCCCGAGGGCTTGCGTATCTCACCACCCACTCGCAAACCAAGTACATCGGCGAGTCAGTTACCGGGTTGGCGGGGCCGTTGCCTGTCGTCGGCTGCTCCGCTGCCTTCCTGCTGTCGCTGCTGATTGTAGGGGCTGGTCAAGTGGCCTTGACGCGGACACTCTTCGGACGTCATCTCATCGCCATTGGAACTAATGAGCAGGCCGTGCGTTTGGCAGGCATCAATCCGCGTCCGGCCAAGATAGCTGTTTTTGCGCTTTCAGGATTGCTCAGCGCCTTGGGAGCGGTCTTCTACACTTCCCGTTTGGGTTCGGCAGACCCTAATGCCGGCGTGGGCCTTGAACTCTCAGCTATCGCAGCAGTTGTTATCGGCGGCACCAGCCTTGCCGGGGGGCGCGGCTCGGTGGTGAACAGCTTCTTTGGAGTGCTGATTATCGCGACCCTGCAGGCCGGCCTCGCCCAGCTCGGGATATCCGAGCCGATAAAACGTGTCGTGACTGGCGCAGTCATCATTCTCGCCGTCATTGTCGATGCCTGGCGAACTCGGTTAACCTGTCGCAAATTGCCTTTTCTGCGCGCGTTGCTCCCTTAAGGATCGAGCAGAATCAACCTCGGTGCTTGGATGGATTTTCGTGGAGCGTCGAGCGCGCCCGGGGCGCTTTCCAAGCCCGCACGCTCTACGGCTCTGACGCCGATTGCGAACGTAGGCGCGTCAGAGCCGACGACGCCAAAGACGTCCCTCATACCAGCCCACGGCAACGCCGTGGGAAACGCGGTGCAGGTGGATGGTTGCAGGCCAACGGCCCGCTTTATAGATGGTTCTATAAGGCAGACCGTTGGCCTGCAGACGCAGCGCGGGCTTCTTTTCCCAGGGCGCTGGCCCAGGGCTGGTATAAAAGAGGCCTTTGGCCTCGGTAGTATTTCGCATATCCCGCGGTTGTCCTTTTTTGGTTGCCGGCTGTAAGGGCCGAGCCCAAATCCTTTTTTCCATTCCCTCTCCTGGGCTGGCTGTGGTATCCTGAGCGGCGTTCGCCCTGCGGTTGTGACCCATGAACACACCCAAGCCCATTCAAAACACGGCTGGCCGCGCACTCTCTCCTTTTTGGCTCCTGTTCATCCTTTCCGGCCTGAATCTGTTCAACTATCTGGACCGCTACGTCGCTTATCAGATGGTTGAGCCAATCAAGGCCTATTTTCATCTCACCGATAGCCAGGCGGGCCGCATTAATACCGCTTTCATGATCGGATATTTTCTCACCTCCCCATTCTTCGGCTATTTGGGCGACCGCATGACGCGCAAGTGGTTGATTGCCGCCGGGATTTTCGTGTGGAGTTTGGGGACGGTCCTCACGGGCCTGGCCGGCGGCTTTGTGGGTTTGCTGGGCTTTCGGATCATGGTCGGCTTAGGTGAGGCCAGTTACGCCACCATCAGCCCCAGCTTGATCTCGGATGCCTATGGCCCCGCGCGGCGAAATAATGCCCTGACCATTTTCTACGTGGCCATTCCGTTAGGCGCTGCCCTTGGCTATCTGATCGGCTCCCAAATCGAGGCGGTCTGGGGCTGGCGCTATGCCTTTATCGTCGCGGGCGTGCCCGGCTTGCTGCTGGCCGCCAGCCTGTTGCCATTCCGTGACCCGGAACGCGGCCAGTCCGATGAAGGGCAGGGCAGGGGAGCCAACAAGCCCGGTTGGGCCGGCGTTTTCAAACTCCTGCGCCTGGCTGATTTTAATCTCGTCGTTTGGGGCTATGTCGCTTACACGTTCGCCATGGGCGCCTTCGCCTTCTGGGGGCCAAGCTATCTCAATCGCGTTTCCGGCATGAGCCACAAACAGGCGGGCGCTTACTTTGCCGCCTTAACCGCAGTCGCCGGCCTGGTCAGCACCTTCGCTGGCGGGTTCGCTGCCTCCGCATGGCGCAAGCGGAACCCGGCTGCTTACTCCCTCACTCTGGGCATCTCCACGCTGGCCGCCGCTCCCTTCGCCACCTGGGCCTTTCTGGGCGGAACCAGGACCGCCCTCCTGCTCGGTTTGGCGGGGGCTATCCTGCTGTTGTTTTTGGGCACCGGCCCCGTCAACACACTCATTGTGGAAACCGTTCCTGTGAATCTCCGCGCAAGCGCGATGGCCATGTCCATCTTTATGATCCACCTCTTCGGCGATTTCTATTCCCCGGAAATCACGGGTCGCTTGTCTGATGCATTCGGCCTGCATCGCGCCGTTCTCATCCTGCCACTGGCTCTGCTGATCGGCGGCAGCCTATGGCTTGGGCTTGCCCTCAAAACCTTGCGCTCCGCAAAACATCGTTCCAATTGATATTAGTCACATTTTATTTGATTCGACTTTCTACGCCGTTTTCTTTAGGCTCAGGAGCAATCAGAACTAATCAAATACAGAAGGACGGAGTTACTTATGAAAAAAAGCCGGTCGAGTTGCCTGTTTGGAAAGCAGATAGTAGCGTTGGCCGTAGTGGCCCTCGCGGCATTATTGGCCGCAGGATGTGTGAGCACGTTCAAAGAGGTCAAACCCCTGGCCAGCGGTGCGCCGCCAAAACAGAGACCCTCCGCCCTGGCCTTGGGTGAACTCCAAATTACCGATGCGCGTCTTTCCGAGCCCGAAAAAAAGGTAATGGCCCACGCATTCCAATTGGGCGTTGAGAAATGGTGCGCAGAGCATAAATCGTTTGATGTCCTCAGGGACGTTCCATCCACCAATGTCCCGCCTGGGGCCATTATCCTCAAAGGCGCCATCACCCAGGTGGAGAAGGGGAGCGCCGCTGCGCGGTTTTGGGTCGGAATGGGAGCGGGTCAGCAGCGTGCCGTCGGGGAGTTCATGATACACTCCAGCGATGGCACAAAACTCACTTCATTCACGGCGCGCAAATCGTATTTGGGCGGCTCGGGTATCGGCGGTTGGGACATGATGAAGTTGGAAGACCTGATCGATAAGCTCGGTCAACTGGTCGCCGAAACAACAGACAAATGGGTCAGAGGAGAAAGGATTGAATAGTATGAAAAAACGCGCATTCACGCTTCTTGCGGCCTCAGCGGGGCTGCTGCTCGCAGGTTGTCTGGTCACGTCCGTCTGCCCTTATTACACCACCAAAGACCTGGTCTTCGAACCCGCCCTGGTCGGCGACTGGCTCGAGGTCGATGATAACTCGAACAACACATGGAAATTCCAGAAGAGCGAGCCTCAGGCCTATCGGCTGATATTAGTCGAGTCGCAAAAAGCCACCGTCATGAATGTCCATGCCTTTAAACTGCAAGACCAACTCTTTCTGGACCTTGCCTCGATCGATACCGATGTGCGGGTCATTCCACCGCATTACTTGCTCCAGGTAGTCGGCTTCACTCCCACCTTGAAGCTGGCCCAATTGGACAACGATTGGCTCAAAAGTTATTTGGCAAAACACCCCCACCCCGTTGCGCATCACCTGGTCCAAAGCAGCGACAATCCCGATGACCTGCGGGTAGTCTTGACAGCCAGCACGTCCGACCTGCAGAAATTCGTGCTCGAACATCTCAAAACCAAAGACGCCTGGACCTCTGCTGTCGAACTCAAGCGCGAAGCGGTTTCCAGCGCCCAACAACAAGCTGGAAAGTAGCTCGTCGATTTGGAGGGCCGAGTTCCACAAGGCCCCTCACAAAACGCCTGGCGCCGCCGGAGCGGGGCGGTCCAAGCGCAAAATCTCCCGCTCGGAAAAGGAAATGAGTTATGAAATCAGAGCGGGTTAATCAAATCGAACAGGAACCAGCAGCCATTCGTCTTCGGCCTGGCGGCGTTAGTTTGAGGCGCGCCATCGCTTGCCTCATCGTCACTCTCGCCACATGCGCCCTTTCGGCGGTGGCGGGCTCGCCTGAAGCTGGAGGCAAAAAGAGCGTCAAGTTTTACCAAGGAAACGCTTACATAGGCGGCTCCATCGAAGCGCCATTAGCCTTGGACCCAACGGACCCGGCCTTTCCGCAAGAGCTCCTTCAGACAGTCACCGCTGTTTATATGCAGATCGTTGCATCGGATCCGCCGGCGCGCATGGCGGGCCTGGCCGGCGAGATCGCGGCTGCCAAGCCCGATATCGCCGCGCTGGAAGAGGTCTATACCATCGAGCAAGCGCCGGCCACAGCCCAGGGGCCAGGTCCTTTCACGGTGGCCTACGATTATCTGCAACTCCTGACCAGCGCACTCGAAGCTAAGGGCGCCCATTACAGAGTGGCCGTTGTTTCAACGGAAATGGATGTGACCATGCCAATGATAGCCAACCTCAATCCCTTGCAACTCGCCTATGCCCGCGCCATCGACCATGAGGTTATCCTGGTCCGGACAGATTTGCCTCCGGGCTATTTGCGCGCTTCCAATCCCCAAACCGGCAAGTTCTCCACTTATTTGCAAATCCCCGCCCTCGGCCTCTCGGTCTATCGTGGCTGGTGCTCGGTAGATGCCTTTGTTCGCGGCGAGCGCTTCCGCTGCATCTGCACACACCTCGAAGATAATTCCTCCCCAGCGATTCAAGAAGCACAAGGACTGGAATTATTGGCCGGCCCCGCACACCTTGGCGGCCCAGTCGTTATCGCCGGCGATCTCAATGCCGATCCCCTGGACCGCACTGAAACATCCACTTACCACCCTTTCATCGCCGCGGGCTTTAAAGATTCCTGGCTCACCCTGAATCCGAGTGACCCCGCAGGCGGCCTGACATGGGGGCATGATCCCAACCTGGCTGATCCGACAACTCAATTTGTCTATCGCATCGACTTCGTGCTCTATCGCGGGAACGAATTCACGCCCGTTGCGGCGCAGGTCCTGGACCCCATGCTCAGCCTGGCTCAGCCCCCGCTCTGGCCTTCGGACCATGCCGCGCTCACGACGACATTCTTCCTCGGCAATCCCAAAGCCATTCAAGGCAAAGCCGGCCTCAGCAGGAGATAGCTTCCAACCAGGAGCGCCAAAAGAAACTGAGCCGGGTCAACCGGATCCGGCCTGCGGATTGCAAACAGAAGCGCAGAGGCTTTCCGCCTCTGCGCGCGGGCATTCATCGTGTAGTCAACGGCCTGCTCGATGACCCTTATTTTAACGCAAAGGCGCGAAGCCGCAGAGACGCAGACACCAGTGGATGGCCCGAGCCTACGCCTCATTAAATAAAGCTGTTGGAGCCGCCGAAATAACGCGTCTGAGCCCCTGGCCCGGCCCGCGTCCAGTTCCCTGGCCGTCTCTGCGTTAAAACCCTTACGCCGAAGCCACCGGCTCGTACTCGTGCTTGCGTGTAATGCCGGGCGCCGGAATCGGGTATCTCCCGTTCTTATCCGACACCAGCGGGGCAGGGGACTCGAACGTAAACTTGTCCGCCCCGGGCGCGAACTCCTGATCGCAATTGAGCATGTCCTCAAAGCTGATTTCCTGGCCCGTGTGCGCCGCCATTCGGCCCATGCTCGATGTCACGCTGGCTTTGACCCCCCGCTCGACTTCGTTGTAGGGCTTGTCGTTGCGGATGGCCTCCAGCAGGTCATTCCATTCGTTCTCATATGGGTCCTGCTGGCCGGCGATCTCCTTGGCCTGCCAGATCATCTCCGAGCGCTTGGGCGCCTGGGTCTTGAACGTCATCGAAGGAAATCCGCAGTCATTGGCATGAGACACAATCGCCATGCCCTTGCTGCCTTGGGCGTAGCTGGAATAAATGTCGTTGCAGCCGTTCATGCAGCGGCCGTCCATATACATCTTGGTGCCGTCCGCAAAGGTGTATTCCACCGAATAAACGTCGAAATTCTGATCCACGTAAGGCTCGCCTTCGGGATTGGTCTTGTAATGCTTGCCGCCCAGGGCCTGGGCCTTCACCGGCCAATCATTCTTCATCCAGCATAGGTGATCGATGTGATGAATGTAAAAGTCATTGAAACACCCGCCGCTGGCCCAGAGGAAACTATGGAAGTTGCGGATTTGCCACAGCAATTCGCTCGGGTTGCCCGGCCACTTGGTCACATAAGCCGACCCCGCCGGGCCGTGCATCCGGTAACCGCGCAGCAAAATGATGTCCCCAATCTCTCCCCCATGAAGCCGGTCCGCCAGCTCCTGGAACGCGCGGCTATGGCGCGACATCAAACCCACCCCAACTTTAAGGTTCTTTTTGATCGCCTGCTCCGCCAGGTCCAGCATCCGCTTCGAGGTCGGACCGTCGGCCGTCAACGGCTTCTCCATAAACACGTTCAGCCTCTTTTCAATCGCATAGGTAAAATGCACCCAGCGAAATGCCAGCGGCGTCGTGAAAATCGCAACGTCCCCTGGCTTCAGGCAGTCCATCGCCTTGCGATAAGCATCGAAGCCGATGAATTTTCGCTCCTGCGGCACATCCATCTTAGCGGCATGGCCTCTGCTAAGATTCTCATAGCTGCGGTTGAGGCGGTTTTCAAAAACATCCGCCATGGCCACCAGCTTGATTGGGCCGCCGCTCGTCTCCAAGGCGTTGGCCGCGGCGCCTGTCCCGCGCCCGCCGCACCCGATTAACGCAACCTGCAAGGCGTCTCCTGAGGCGGCATGGACGTTCGGCAAGGTCACTCCAGCCAGGGCCGAGACTGCAGCTAGACGGCCAGTCGTCTTGATAAACTCCCGGCGTGAGGTATTCGAGGATTGGAAAGATTCGTTCATAACCCAATGTTTCAGACGCCCGGGGGAAGTTGTCAATTCAAGAAAACAGCCTCACAACCAAAAAAGCGGGACAATGAAATCTTTGCAACGGCTCAACAGGTGCCCGGCAGATCGAACAATCTTTCCAGAATTTCAGCTTTGAGCGATGGGTGCCACCGTTCACTGGCACTCCCGGCAAATCCCAAAAAACTCCAGCCGGTGCGTCACCCCTTTGAAACCGTTTTTGGCCGCAATCCGCTTTTCCATCAACCCTGAAAAACATTCCTCGATCTCAACTACTCGCGCGCAGTGGGTGCAAATCAAGTGATGATGATGCCCGTCCCCGCCGTCGCCAATCAGCTCGAATCGAGCGACGCCGTCCCCAAAATCAAAGCGCTTCACCATCCCTATCCCCTCGAGCACGTGCATCGCCCGGTAAACTGTGGCCAAATCGCATTGCCCGCGGGGCAGGGCGACCAGCACCTCCCGGTTTGTCAGTGGATGCGAGTGCTTTCGCAGAATCTCCAGAACCGCCTTGCGCGGCCCGGTGATCTTCCGCGCGTGACGCCGCAGGCGCTCCGTCAAGGCCGACATGGTCTTTGTCCGTGGCATATCGAAATGACGTGGTGATTCCAATTTGGGCATTTAGGCCTTTAAATGAAAATACAGAATCAACGCGGCAATCGCGCTGAAACCACTGGCAAAACTCCCCAGCACCAGTCCCTTATGGTGCTTGAAAATCTCGCCCAGCACCGCATGCAGCGCAAGATAAAGAAATCCGCCACCCGCATTTGCCAGCGCAAGCGCCAGCCACATATTCGACACATCGTGCAGGGCAAACCACCCCAGCAACCCGCCCAAAATCGTTGTGGACTCCACCGCTGTCACCAGCCACAGCATCCTGGCTCGCCGAAATCCGCCCCCCAGCAGCAGCGCCCCCAGCGCCAGGCCCTCCGGAAACTTATGCACGCAAATGGCAAAGGTGACAGACAAATCAACCGCCTCGCTCTCTTCGTGGCCCACCGCCAGCGCCAATCCATCCACCGTGCAATGAATCGCCAGCGCTATCATCATCGCCAGCGCGAACTCCGCCAGATGATGCGTCGTTACATCATCGAAATGACTGGCCGCGCATGCCGGGCAGATATGAAAAATGTATTTGCTCACCACGGCGAACAGGACATAACCCGACCCAACCCCCAGGACAAATTGCCACCAACTCAAGGCCTCCAGGCATTCCGGGGCGATCCCGCAGACCGCAACCCCCAATAACGTCCCCGCCCCCAGACTGATAAAGGCGCAAAGCTGCTTGTGCGTCCGCGCCAGCAACGCGCTGAACGCCCCGCCCGCCAGCGCAATGGCAAAGGCCGCAAAGATGCGGATTAAAACAGGGGTTATCATGCGCTCAATTGCAAATCATTTGCATTTAAGTTTGCCTCAGTAATCTCTCCAGTGCAAATGGAAATTGTGGGTTGTGCGGACCTTTAGGGACCTTTAGGGCGTGTTTTGAAAATAGTCGGCTCTTCCTTTCGTCCTCGTCCTCGAAGCCCCTGGAAAATCGAGGATGAGGAGAATGGTGTCAATTTTTTTGCCCTTCGCTGGCGACGGACCTGATGCAAAAGGAAGTTGTGCCGGCGCCTCGCACCGCGTAGCGGTGCCATGCCGGTGGCTGTGGGCCTCGGCCTACGGAAGAAGAGCCAACAAATCGAGGTTGCGTCGCGTAGCGACGCAGGACGCCAAAGGCGTCCCTCATACCGGCCCAGGGCCAACGTCCTGGGTACGAATGGCTATAATTCTGTTTGCAGGCCAACGGCCTGCATCATAGGCTCCCCAAGCCCTTTCGGAAGGACACTCAACATATGCCTCAATCACTCAGCCAGGGTACCGGGCAGCGGTGGGAGCTATGACGACACGGGCGTGGGTTGTTTTCCTCCTAATCGGGGCTTTGCTCCTGGTGGTCGCCCTGCCATTTTGGGTTCTTCGGTACCGGGTCGCCAAAAGTCGCGCTTTCTGTGACGCAGTTGAAGCCCTTCCACGCAGCGAGTTGGATCAGTTCGCATCCCGGTGTGATCGTCTGATGCGGCAACGGGGCGGCCCTGGGGCAGGGGAGGAGTCTATCGCCGATACCAACATTCTAGGCGAGTTTGCTTTGGCTGGGAAGAGACCATACGAGATCGTTCTGGATAAAGGCACCGTTGGCATCAAGTACATCGGTGGAAACTGGCGCTATTCTACTTTAGCTATTTGGGGAGAGGACTACTCTCCGAACGCCGACCCGATCAGGGTTCTGAAAATAATGTATGGTACACATGGGTGGCGGATCCTGAGCCAGCGTGAAGGCGGTCACGGCAAACAACAAACAACAAATGGATTGAGCCAATGACGAGCAGCGCGTTCACACGGGTCCCAATGATGTTTTAAAGACGCAAGATTTCGCGGACTTTACTGCGGATTTGTTGCTGGCGCTCCCAGGAAACCGTCCCAGTTTGGCTGTGCAGCGTCCGCTTATCAAGCACCCAAAGAAAGTCGCATTGGCAAGCGGTAGCGGCTCTAAACCCGTCCGCCGCGTCAAGCCGGACATCTGTGGAAATTGGCGGTCCTCGCAGCGTGTAACAGATTAGACCATTGCAGGCCTGATGCTTCGGGTTATCGAGCCGCTCCTGTCCGCTCAGCAGGACAAACCAATGATCAACGGCGAATCCTGGAACCTTCGCTTTCCAGATTTCCCATTGCCAAATCCTCATCGCTCCGGTTTCTGGATCAGAGCAGATAGCATCTTGTTCTCACTCTCGGCCCGGGCAGCGTCCTTGTAAGCGTCCGCGAAATAGCCCTCAGGCCTTGGAGCTTGGAATCGGCTCGTAACGCTTGGCAGCCCGGCACGGATAGCAAGCCGAATTACAGTAGCCGGCTTTTCCCTGACCAGCTCCGCCGCTTTTTCCACCTCAGCGGCAAGGTCTTCATCCAAGTCAACTGAACGCTTCATGGGTTCAATTTGCACCTTTTAGGTGCCTTGGCAACCCTTTTTGCGCATGGGCCCGACGCTGGCCGACGCCTTGTCCGCCGACCTGCGGCCGCTCCGCCGTCCTCGATGTCATATTCGAGGATTCGGACCGTGTAGCCCGTGGAACTCACGAAGCCCTATGAATTTCGCAGTGACCGTCTTCCACCAGATCGCTTCCGGTTCGGGCTATCATGCAGACTGCCCCGCGCTCGCGCCAATTGGCCACTAGGCGCAGCGTTTGACGGTAAGAGCGAAGGTTGGGAAGGTTCACGACAAAGACGGCTTCCGGGCGCAATTTGGCATTCAGCACAAGGTCCAGATCATCCAGCCGGCCTTCGGCCCAGGCAAGGGCATCGGCGGCGGAGACCGGCAGGACGCAAGGCAGCTTTAATGCAACAGGGTTTTGAGAAACCTCAAGGGCTCCCGGAACCGGACGCTTATCATGGCCGTTCCCCGCCGTGACCGCCCAGGACGCCGTTTGGACCTGTTGGCTTTGCGCAATTTGGACTTCATTTTCCACCTAGCAGACCGAGGATTCCGCCTTTTTGGTATTGTGCCTGGTATTGCTGGTAAAGCTGGTAAGCCTTCCAGAGGCCGTAATAGAGGCCGGCCATGCCCAGCAGGATGAGCACCAGCATGATGATCGAAGCGGTGGCTTGGCGTTGGTTCATTTGAGCTTCTTCCAGAGCCACCAACCGACAAAGCCCGCCAGAGCCAGCATGGCAAGCCCGAGGGCGTTAATCTTGCCCGAGAACAGGTCCTTAACGGCCTGAGTAACCAGGCTCAGTGCTGAGCGTAGAAAGCTCATCGCCTGAGCAACCAGCGTTCGTTGACCAGCTCAGAGAGCAGTTTGCCCGCTCGGTAACCCCAAGGCAGCGCTTTCTTCTCCAAGCCGTTCACCAGCGCGCGCAGCTCTGCTTCAGTGGCTGGCAAGAAGCCAGCGGCCGCCGGTTTCTTTTGGACCAAGGCGGTAAGCTGTTCAACCTGGTTCTTAAGCGTGCTGTTCTCGATTTGCAGAGCGGCATTCTGAGCCAAAAGGTCGTCAGCCTCTTTCTCGAGCAGCTGCATCGGATCAGAAAGGACGCGGATTGCCGCTATACTCTCGGGAATCTTGCCGGGGCTGATGGGGACGGGCTGGCCTGGCGCCAGTGCAGGCGGCGGCGTTGAAGTTTGGGTTTCGCTCATATTTTTTTACTTTGTTTGGTTTGTGCCGAAGACATCCAGCTCCCCGAGGTGATCGAGAATCCGAAGCATGGTCGCATCAGGCACAAAATAGCCATCCACGCAGGCCGTTACGTTGGTTCCTCTTGGGAGCCGCTGAACGGTTGTCGTTGGGTCAATGACCTTGACCTGCGGGTGGAGACAGCCGGTTAAGCCGGCGGTCAAGCAGATCGCCAGCAGAACCATTGGCAATCGCCTGCCGGTTTTGGTCGCGTGCATTTTGATTTTCATTTCTCGGATCGTCCACCTTGGCGGCGCGCCGTTTCATCTCCCAAAAGAGGATGGAGAGCAACGCGCCCGCCAGAGATAGAAAGCCAGTGAGCATTGGTTCAATGGGGCAATGCAGAAAAGCTGTTGGTATTGGGAGGCCTTTCAACTCCGGGCGATCTGTCGTGAGCGCCCCAATAAACCCCCATGGCCAGGCCCAGCGGGGCAGTAGCGATGCGCTCAACCACTTTGCAGCCGCTAAGCAGCAAGCAGAGTCCAGTCAAAAAGCATAACCGTTTCATGCGGCTTTGGTTTTGAAGGCCTCGAGCTGCCGTGTAGATGGCCACGGCAGCGCCCATCACGATATTGGCATCGAATGGGAGTTGCTTGCCGGTGACCAGCGGATAAACGCCGTTGAGAACCACGACGCCGGCAGTGAGCCAGAATTCCGTGGTAGCGTAGCCGCTTTTGATCGAGGGCAGGGCAGCCTCCGCGTCCTTTATATCCGTGGCGATCTGGCTCACGGCGGCGGGGAGCTGGCCAGCGGCCGCTGCGGCGCCGCCTTGTTTGTAGGCCGTGAGGATTGATTTAACCAGCGTGGCAGTATCCACGAGGTCCTTGGCTGCGGCCTGGACGGCCGGCGCGTTGATTGCCGGAGCAGCCGGCGCTGGTATTGCTGTTTCTATCATAAACCGAATAACTTTTTCCAAACGATTGGGGACAAAATTGCTGCGATGCCGGAAGCACCGGCCACGATGCCGTCGCGGCGTTCAAGCTTGCGGATTCGCTTCTCCTTGTCGCCGTCATTAGCTATAAGCAGATCGACCTTTGTTTCGATGCGGACAAGCACAAGGCGTAAAGAGTCTTGCTGAGTCATTTTCGCGCGAACCTTCCTTTCAGCAGCTCGAGGCCGCCCATCCAGACGAACAGGGCCGCGGCGGCTCCGAGCCAGACCCACCAGGGAATTGCTTTGATTATGCCGCCTAAGAGAGTCGAGGCCCCCGAACCGACTGCCCCAACGACTTTGCCGGGCGCGGTCAGCACGTTGTCAAGGCCCTGCTTAGCCCCGGCCACGAATTCGGAATCCACGCTTTGAACCACGTCGCCCGCGCCCGTGCTGTTGTCCCCCGCCGCAATGTCGGCAGCGGCCTGTTCGGCATAGCCTGGCGGGACGTAACCGGCCGTTTGCAGCGCCTGGTTGACGTTGTTGATCTGCGCGTCGAGGGCGTTGCTCTGCTGCTGCTGGGCAGTCAGGTCGTACCCCAAAAAAAGTTTATCGAGTCCGAACCAGGCCATAATCAGTTTCCTCGAGAGCCGGCTATCTGCCAGTTGGACCCGTCGCTGATGAGCTTGGTGACGGTGTAAATGGCTCCGTTAGTCCACTTGCTGGCACCGGTGATCGTTTGGCTCAAAATAGGCAGAATCGCATTCGTGCCGGCGCTGGTGCAGGTGATCGAGACCGAATGTCCCGCGTTGGTGGCAGCGCTGCCGAGGGTGCAAGTATGGTTGCCGGCCAGGAAGACGTATTCCTCGAAGCCCTTAAGAGCCACATCGGCCGAGCTGGCAAGCACCGTAGAGCTTACATTTGTGGCCCCGGCCAGGTTGCCGACGTACTTTCCGAACACCAGATTTTCATTGCCGCTGAATGGGTCAAGCGTCAGAGTGAGGTTCACGTTGCTGCCCCCATTGGTGCTCGAGTAGAACTCAAACTGACTCCCGTTGCTTTCCAGGTCCTTTTGAAACTGCCAAAAGTGCTGCGAGGCGGACCCATTGCTGGCGATTTTGAAACGGGGCGGCGTGGTGTCGCCCGTGTTGAAGATTTGAACCGCCCAAGTGGGATTGTTCGTAATGTAAATCCCGTTGCAATACAAACTCACTTCGAGTTTTTTCCGCTCCGCTTTCTGCTGGCGAAGCAGCTACAAAGCATGGAGGCCTGCGAGGCGGACGCAAACGCCTGGACGGCCTTGTCCCAGGATCACCCGAGGCCATCGAAGCCGACCGGAAGAAAGATGCGCAGCGCAAGCGCAAGCAGCGTTCCCCAGAACCTCCGCCACTGCCGAGCGCCGCGGCTGTGGCTAACTCGCCTCAAGCGGCGCCTGTTGGTGCGGGCGGTGTGGCTTTTCCTCAAAGTCCTCCGCCTGTACCTTGGGACCCGGAGGAACTCAAACCGATCTGCGAACAGTTGATCCCGGCGTTGGAAGAGGGAATGGCCCTACAGGTTAGCAGCCGTGCGGAAAAGGCCAGGCTGCCCGGAGAGATCGTCCAGGAAATCCAGGATTCGGCTAAATGGCCGACTGTGGGCAAGCGCGGCCTCGAGATTTCAGCGCCGCGTGTGGCGGCCAAACTGCTCAACGCGACTGGCATCAGTCCCGAGTATAAAGACGTGGCTGTCCTGGTCAGCTCGCTGGCGCTCATCGGCGGACACCACGTCAAGCTCTTGCGCCGGCTCGATAAGCTGATTGCTTTGCAGAATCTCCAGCCTCCTCCAAAACAAGAACCACAGAAAGAGAAAGAAAAATAATGCACTACACCTTGCTCCTTCTGGCCCTTGGACCGGCTGAACCAGGGTGTGACTCATTGAGCAGATGGCCGATTACACCCTCGAGCTGGCCAACACGCTGATTGTCGGCATGTCCGGCAGCGGGAAATCCACCTTTGCCTATCGCTACCTGCTGAACGCGCCGGCTGCCTGCCGGTTCTTGTTCGATGACCTGGGCCGGGCTGCCACCCGGCTCAATCTCCGTCCATGCTACACGTCCGCCGAACTCGAGGCGGCGCTGGCCTCGAGATGGGTCATCTTTAATCCTGCCCGGATGTTCCCGGATGGCGACTACAAAGCCGCTTTCCGGTTTTTCTGCGATTGGGTGTATGCAGCGTCCCAACGCGGTCCGGGCAAGAAACTGGTATTGGTGGACGAAATCTGGCAATGGCAGGACCGCGAGGACATTCCCCGAGAGCTGGACAGGCTTGTCCGCCTTGGCCGTGAAGAGGACACGGAGCTTGTCTCCGCCACTCAGAGTCCGAGTTTGATTAATGCCTCCATTACCGGACAGTCCACCGAACTGGTCTGTTTCCGCCTTGATGAACCCAAGGAATTGGCTTGTGTCCGGCGATTGGGGGCCGATGCGGAGGCTGTCCAGGGATTGCCCTTGGGGAGTTTCCTGTCCTGGAATCGCCTAACCCGGACAAAACTGTCCGGGAAACTGTTTTAAGGAGCCTCGACGGCGAATCCGTCCGCCAAATTCTGGAAGTCCGTGGAATTGTCGGTTAGCAGGACGATAGCGCCGGCTTTCTTTGCAGCCGTGGCGTGCATCCAATCATGGACGTTCCCTCCCCGGACGCCGTGCTTGTCCGCCGAATCCAGTGCCGCTTGAACCTCTTTGGCGTCCAGCTCGACAAAATTCATGGTCTCCGTCAACTCGCGGACGATGGCGGACGCGTCGGCTGGATGGAATTGTCCGCCTAACCGTCCCCCCGTAAGGGCCGAAAACATCTCAGCAAGGGTGTGGGGCCTTGTCCATTGGTCCGGTTCCCGGACTAAGGACTCAATCCTGGACTCGAAAAAGGCGTCCAGCAACGCGGAGCTGTCCCAGTAACGCCTCATCTATCGTCCCGGTCTGCGCGAACGGCGGCCGCAATGATCTGGCGGGATGGCTTGAAGCCATCAGGAGGGCGCAGCCGGCCCTTTACTCGGAGCGGTTTAAGCCTGGGGATGGGCCTGACCGGCTCGAGCTTCCGTCCGCGTATCTCGCCGTCCTGGAAACGCCAGTCCACTTGGTCGTTTGGTTTCAGGCCGGCTGCTTCAACCACCTCGACCGGCAGGGTGGTCTGGCGCTTTTCGCGTAAAACTGTGGCGCTCATGGTGCAACTTTCCTACTAGCGCCTTCCTTTTTCAAGCCTTTTTGGCCAGGCTCGATTGGACGGCAATTCCGCTGAAGTGGACGGCCGTCACGGCTGCCAAACTGGAACGAGCGGTTGCGGCTTTGTCTTAAACCAAACTCATGGGCGAACAAGTTGAACCGCTGGACCTGGTAGCCCGAAATGTGAATGTCCGGAACCCCGGGCACGTTCTCGAGCAGGAACCAGCTTGGCTCAGGTTGTGACTCATCGAGCCAGGGCCGTAACGCCGATCTGCGTTACGCTGAGAATCGGGGAGGGCATTTTTGGGGAGGCTTGTTTTGCCAGGCAGCATGCAAAAGCTGGATGGCGTCAGAGATGGGCAAGCCCAGAGAGCGCGCCCGCAGAAGATGCCGGTAAAGGATTTTACGGGCACGGTAGCGCCGCATCCGTTCAGCCGTCGTGCTCGCCTTCTTCGCCAGCGGCAGCGCCAGGTCGGCTCCGAGCTCGTCCTCGAGACAAACCTGCATCATCAAAGCGCCGGGCAATTGCTCGGAGCTTTCAACCAATTCGCTCAGTGTAGTTTTCAGCGCGATGCTCCTTTCGTCCTGGCCAAGGCGGAAGCTTGCGCAGCTCTTCCAGTTCCTTGGACCAGCGGCCAACGCAGCAGCCTCCCCCAAAGGCGGCCGCGAACAGCAGCAGCGTTGCCAGATAGGCCAGACCGAACCAAAGGTAGTCTTTCAACATTTGGCCTCCCTGAGCGCCTTGCGGAATTCGCTGCGGAATTTCTCAGCCTCGTAACTGTTCATCGGCTCGAGGTCCAGGACCCGGAGCAGGCCCGGCAAGAGCAGGCACAAAGCTTCGTGCTGATCGTGGCAGCGGCAATAGCCGGACTCGTGGTCGAGGAACCGCAGTGCGTCCTCGGCACTCATCGCCAGGGCGGAACATCACTCGGATCGTCCAGCGCGCTCCGCACTGTTTCGCCGGCGCTCATTTCGCCCTTTGGCACGATCTTGATTTCCGGGATTGGCCCTGTGGTCCAAACCTTGAGGCAGCCCTTCACCATTGGTTTTATGGCCGAAGCCAGGCTGTCCATCAGCTCGTGGTCAGAGCACAGAAACCGCGTCCGCTCATCGGGAATTATCTGGATTAAAATTTCTTTGGTCATAGAGTTGCTGATGTGATCGGCGGTTGGTATTCGATTCGGTGAGAGCCGCATCCGGCGCAACTTGCAGGCTCACCCTGCTCGCTCTCAATGCGCTCGGTGTGACTCTGACAATCGTGGCACCACCACCCGCCTGTTGTTAGCGCGAGTTCCAATCGCGCTCCTAACCGAGGTTGAGCAGAACTCAGCCTCGGTCTTTTTGTTGCTTTCATTTTTGCTCCTTTCTCTTTAACCTGTCCTGGGCCTTCCGTTCCGCAGAATCCTGGCAAAGCTTCTGTATCTGGGCTTTGAGCCGGGCCATCTTCTTTTCAAGAAGCTCCTTTTGAAGAGCCTCAAGCTGCTTGATGCGTTCCGCGTTCTCGAAGAATTCAAAATCGGAAATCATAAGCTCTCCGCCTCACCTTCTTTCTGCTCTAGCTCCAGGTGATCGATGCGAGAGCCGCCCGGCTCGAATGAGCACTTCATGCGCGGTTGAAAAAAAACCGGTGTTCCCAGTCCGGCCTCGGCCCATACCCGTGCACGGTCGCTCCAGTCGAGAGGGTGGGCGATTGCGTGGTAAGCTAGCTCCCGCGTCTTTGGTTGCATCCGCCCGACCACCTCAGCAAACGCATTGAGCAGTCCCGGGTGCCGGTCGTAGGCATATTGCTCCATGATTTGCACCGCTGCCCGCAGCGCGTGAGTGTCGCTGCCCGTCAGCGGAGCAAGGGCGGCTCCGCCTAAATTTGAGTGCAGCCAGTCGAGCACGGTGGCCGCCGAGGGTTCGTAGTCGCTCATAGCGTTTTGCCTTTCGATGGGAATCGCCCTACGTGATACACGCAATGGGCCCGGACGATTTCGTTGACGGTGAGCAGCGTTTCTTCGCTGACTCGCGTATATTTGTGCGCCCGGGCCTTGGCCAGGTCCAGCAGCAGGGCCCGGACATGCTCGCGGTTGATCAGCGGCGTCTTGCTGATGCCACGCGCAACGGCAGGCTCGCCTCCATCGTCGGAATTGACGCTGAGGTCCTCGCGGATAACTTCCTCCGTGACAGGTTCTGGTTTTTGCATGATGCTTCCTTTCGGTTCTGATATTTAGCCGGGGACGGGATTGTCTCCGGCTTCTTTTTCGGCAAGGCCGTCAAGGACCTTGCGAAATCTCTGGTAAACGTCCTCCGGGAATTTGGCGCGCGCGTTGGCCAGGGCGATAACCATCTTCTCGGTGAGCAGCTCCGGTGAATCGGCCAGCAGTTGCCGCGCAGAGCTGAGCAGCGTCCGCTGCCATCCGCCCGGAGTTTCCTTTTGCGCCTTGGGCGCCGGCGGGCGAGCTGCCGGCGCTGGCTCGGAGAGGTCAACGCCAAGCTCACCGCTCAGGAGACGTTCCTTCTTGACCAGCAGCTCCCGGCGGGCTTTGCCTTTGGCCTTTTCCAGACCCTTTTCGATGAGCCAAAGTTGCTTGCTCGCAGAACCATTTTCGGAAGCGCTTTTTTCGGGTTCCGAAGCGGAAATTTCGTCGTTTTTTCGACCTCCTTTGAGGGCTGATCGGGCGTCTTGTTCGCGCCTCTTTGCCGAAAGTTTGCCTGCTCGTCTCTTAGCTTTGACGATACCCTCGTAGTCGGCCAGGTGCCGGTTGAACTTGGCCCAGGAACGGATTTTGTCCCCCTCGAATAAGCCGATGTCTTTAAACAAAACCCGGATCAGCGAAGCTTCCTTGAGCGTTACTTGCACATGGTTCGCCAGGAAAATCTCGCACCAGCGGTTGGCGTTGTAGCTTGCAAAGTCACCGTCGATCTGGTTCTCGGCAGCAGCGGACATAACCACCTGAAAAAGCATCGGCGCCAACTCGGCAAAATCTACCTTCCTCGGTATCTCTTTTTTGAGCCGGTCATAGAGTTCGCGGACTCGGGGATTGCGGTAAAAGCCCACGGCAGTCCCAAATTGGATGAGGTTTGGTTTGCTCATTTGGATTGATGTAAGCGAATGAATTTGAAATTGAGGCGGCTTCGCACAATGTATGTTATGTTCAATTGCGCCAGGATTGGCGCATGGTGAGCCTTTGCTGTTTCTGTAAACCCTCCATTCCGAATGATTCTGTCCCCCAGTTTTATTGTTTCCTCATCCCAGGCACAAATTCATTCTTACAGTATGGCCGCTTTCAAGCCCATCTCTTAGATCTCTTAGCAATTAGCAACGAATTGCGGCAATTGTCGTTGGCGGAACGGGGCGGCCCCGGTATTCTCGACAGCACGGAAGCGTCATGCCGCGGCTTATTGTCAACCCGGACACGCCAGATGCCTGGTCGATTGAACTGCACCCCGGAACAATCTCCCTCGGACGTGGCGAGGGAAACGAGGTTCCCATCGAGCACCCCTCGGTGTCCTGCTCCCATTGCCAGGTGACAATGTCGGATAGCGCCGCCTGGCTGAAGGACTTGGGATCGACGGCAGGCACGTTTGTCGATGGGGAACTTATCGAGCAAGCGAGGCTCAAGCCGGGCCAACGCATCCGATTGGGTGAGGTGGAACTGCGGTATGAATCCGATGAGCCGGACCAGACAGAAACCAAAGAGCCCCCCCTGCCCCGGCGGATTAGCGCGGCTCTCGCAACGAACAGGTTCTGCAAATCCCACCCGGCAGCGCTCGGGAGATACTTGTGTCCCAGGTGCGCCCAAGCCGTTTGCGAGCTATGCGTCACAACACGGCTGGCTGACGGTATCACCAGGCACTTCTGCCGCCGGTGCGGTTCGGAATGCCAGCCCGTCGAGATCCAGCGCGAAGAAGTAAAAGCCCCAAAAGGTTTTATCGCGTTGTTGCCCGGCTCGTTGCTCTATCCATTCCAGGGCAGTGGCGTCCTCATGCTGGTCGTCGGCACGCTGTTCTTTTTCGTGCTGGGATGGATGCCGTTGATCGGGCTGATTGTGACAGGCTACATGTTCAGCTATGCCAAAAGCATCATCACCTCGACGGCCGAGGGGAAAAAAGAACTGCCTGACTGGCCGAATTTCACCGACTGGAAGGACGACATCCTCATGCCTTACCTGCAGCTTCTGGCCCTTTTGGCGCTTTATTTCGGGCCATCGTTTCTGATTGGTGTTTGGCGGCCCGGAACCCAAACGCAAGCCGCCATTGCTTATCTCGCCGCCCTTGGCCTCGGCATGCTGCTGGCTCCGATGGGGACCCTGGCGCTGGCCATGTTTGATCACCTCGGTGCGTTGAACCCCATCGCTCTGGCCTGGTCGATTCTGCGTGTGCCCCTGCCTTATCTTGCGGCGGCGACGGCCTTCGTGCTCGTTTTTTTGCTCCACTGGTTTGTCGAAGGGGCACTGGTATCGGCCATTCCGGTCCCGTTTGTGCCCGGATTGATTTCGGCCCTGGTGTACCTTTATCTCGTCGCTGTGGGCATGCGGATTCTGGGATTGCTTTACCTCACGCACAAAGAGGAGTTGGGGTGGTTCAATCGGTGAGGCCAAGTGTCACGGTGTGGGCGCGCAATTGGCTGGCAATCTCGGCGGGAATAGGTAATCGGTCCGCTTCACCAGAACCACATGTCCATCGCCAAACAGTTCAAGAAGCGTAAAGCCTCTCGATCCCATTCGCTTTGCCGGTTTCGCGCTCATTCCATTGACTCGACCCTTTAGACAGGCTTCGCCAGCCGCGCTCACGGGCCTCCCTCCTTTTTTGCCGCGCCTGCGCACCTTCGGCGCTCGAAATAATCCAATCGCTCCTCGACCAGCGCCAGAACCCTTTTGCGGTCCGCCTCCAAGTGATGGGCTGCGGGAACACGGAATGCCTAGATTTTTCAGACTGCGCCGCGCCGCCCCTCTGTGTGCCATCTGCCGTTTGCCCTCCGTCCGTGTTCGTCCCTTTTTCAGACTCCCAAAACCCGCCCCCCAATTCGCGCTCCTCCCCTCTGAAATCCACAATTCATCTGCGTTAATCTTTGCGTCATCTGCGGTCCCTCAATCAAGAATCGCAAAGCAAAATTCTAAAATCCCAAGTGTAGGAGACGACGTAAGGAGTCTCTGATCAGCAACTTCCCGGAACCAAAGGCGGCCAACTGACAATCTTGATCAGAGACTCCTTTCGTCGTCTCCTGCAAAGGTTTGGAACCGACCTTGGTCATTGGCCCTGGAGGGACCTAACGCCGCGAACTGGCATCGAAATCGTCGCTCCACTTCGATTCCCGATGGCCTCATCCCCATGCCTCCGTTCCCTCCGTTCAATTCAACCATTTCCCCCGACCCTTGATCTTTGCGTTCTTTTGCGGCTAATGCGCCCTTTCTTGACGCCGCCGAATTCAACCCATATTCTCCCTGCACATTCGTGAAGAAAATACTCTTGCCCGTTCTCCTTTGCTGCGCCTGGGCCTGCTCCATTGGCGCCCAACAAAACCAGGTGGTCTTTCAAATCGGTGTGCCGGACAGCGACTACCGGGAATTTGCTATCGCCGGGAATTGGGCCGAGTACATAAAACAGTTTCCCCATGATGCCGACTTTGTGGCGGGCCGCAGCGATCCGAAGCAAGACTGGCCCTACATCTTGCCGGGACCTGCAGACGCCTGGGCTGGCCGCCATAACCACACCTTCAAAATCCATTTTCAAATCCCCCAACTTTCTTCCGGCTACTACCGCCTGGTCATTGACTTCGTTAGCACCCACGCCGCGGCTCCGCCCCGCCTGGTCATCGACATCAATGGCGAAAAAATCCAGCGCAGACTGCCTCGAGGCAGCAGCGACGATGCCCTGTCCGACCCCAAAGCAGGGAAAAATTGTTCCATTCAGGAACTCTTTCCGGCCCTGCTCCTGCGCCCCGGTGACAACACCATCGCCTTGACCACGCGCGAGGGAAGCTGGGCGCTGTTCGACGACCTCCGGCTCGAAAGCGGCCTCCCCGCCCCCGCCCAGACCTTAAGCCTCACCACCGAGCCCCTGCCCTTTTTCAAACGCGCGCCGCAGGGACTTCAACGCGCGGTGAAAGTCTCAATTGATAACCTCGAGGCCGGCACAGCTCCGGCGGAATTGGCTTGGACTTCCAAGAGCTTTTCCGGTTCCCAAAAATTTGATCTGCGCTTCGGCCAGAATGATTTGCTCATCGCTGTCCCGGTCGTTGCCCAGCTTGAGCTGACCCTCAAAGCGGCCCGGCGCCAAATCCAGTTGCCGCTCCTGTTGCCTCCGGCAAAAAAATGGCGTCTGTTCATCGTGCCCACAGTCCATACCGACGTCGGCTACACCGACCTTCAGGAACGCGTCCGCACCCGCCATGCCGACAATGGCCTGCGCGCGCTCGAGTTGCTCGACCAATACCCATTTTTCAAATGGTACTCCGAGACCTATTGGCAACTCGACGCCTTGTTGCAGTTGCATTCTGAAAAGACCGACGCCGTCTTCGAACGCCTGCGCCAGAAGCGCTGGGGCCTTTCCGGCGATTACGCCAACATGCTCACCGGGCTTTGCTCCTCGGAGGCCCTCAACCGGCTGACGCTGGCCTCACGCAACCTCGCCAACCGCGCTGGTTGCCAGTTGAACTCGGTCATCCTCGACGACGTCCCCTCCGCCATTGGCACTCTGCCCATGGTGCTCGCCAATTCCGGCATCCGCTATTTCATCGAAGGCGCCAACAACGACCGCGCCCCTTACGCAGGCCAAGTGCCCAATCCATTTTACTGGGAAGGCGCCGACGGCTCGCGCGTGCTGGCTGACATCACCACCCGCCCCGGTTACGGCGCGGCCGGCAACTTGGTGCCCAGCGTCACCCGCGCCAGCGAGCAATTGCCCCCGTTCCTGGCCCGTTTTGAAACAACCAATTATCCCTATGACGCCGCTCTGCTCAACGGCAGCTTCAGCGACAATCGGTCGGTCGAACCGTGGCTGCCCAAGGTCGTTGAGGATTGGAACGCCCAATGGGACTACCCAAAACTGATTCTTGCCCAGCCCGAAGATTTTTTCGGCTATATCGAGAAGAATTTTTCCAATGATATTCCCGTCATCAAAACCGACTTTGGCGGCTGGTGGGAGGACGGCGCCGGTTCCAGCGCCCTGGAAACTACCCTGTCCCGCCGGGCAGAGGAGCGCGCCGTAACCGCCGAGATGCTGCATTCACTGGCTAGCCTCATGACCCGCGCCGCTTATCCTAAAACCAATTTCGACGAGGTTTGGCAGGACGTTCTGCTCTACAACGAGCATACTTGGGGCGCGGCCGGCAGCATCTCCAGCCCAAACTCCGAGCAAACCGTCCAACAATGGGAAGTAAAGAGTTCCTTTGCGCGCCAATCCGACGACGAGTCGCGCGCGCTGTTAAATTCCGGCTTGGCCAGGCTCGCCGCCATGGTTCCCCCGGCGGACTTGCTTGTCTTTAACTCCCTGGCCTGGCCGCGCAAAGCCGTCGTGAAAACGGAAACGACCAGCCCGGTGCAGGACATCGAAACAGGGAAAATACTCCCCTCCCAACCGCTGCCTGAAGGCGGAAACTGCTTCGTCGCGGAGAATCTGCCTTCCGTCGGCTATCGCTCCTATCGCGTTGCGGCAGTGTCAGCCCCTGGGCCGGACGCCGTTCAAATCTCCGGCGCTCAAATGGAAAACGAATTTTACCGCGTCACACTCAATCCCAAGACCGGCGGCATCCAGTCCATTTACGACAAGCAACTGCGCCGCGAACTGGTGGATGCCCAGCGCCAGTTCGATCTCGGCGAGTTGATTTACGTCACGGGCGGCGAAGGCACTTATGCGGTCCACTCCGATTTGAACAATTTGCCGCCGCCAAAATTTGAGTATCATCGGCAGACCGGAACCGGGATCAAATCCATCAACGGACCGGTTTTTGGCGAACTGGACAGCGAGGCGACAACGGAGAACTTTCCCAAGATCACAGTGCGCGTCCGCCTTTACCGCGGGTTGAAGCAGTTGGATTTGATTTACGAACTGGACAAGACAGAAACGCTCAATAAGGAGGCCGTCTATCTGGCTTTCCCGTTTGCGTTCGACGCAAACAAAGGCGGTTTATGGCTCGAATATCCGGATGAAATCACCGAACCGCTCAAGGACCAGCACGCCTCTGCCTGCCGCGACTGGTATTCTGTCCAGCGCTGGCTGGCTGTTTCCGACGGCGCAGACACCGTCGAGCTTTCACCACTGGATGCGCCTCTCTTCACATTGGGCCACATGACGGCCTCGACCTGGCCGCGTGAGCTTTCGCTGCGCCATGGCCACGTTTTTGCCTACATCATGAACAATTACTGGCACACCAATTACAAGGCCCAGCAGGGCGGCCGTTTCGTCTTCCGCTATTCGCTGACCTCCAGCGCGGGGGGCTTTGTCAAACGGGATGCTGTTGTCAAAGGCTGGGATATGTTTTGTCCACCCGTGGCCAGGGCAGCGCTGGCCCCGGAACTTTCCAGGGACGGACAGAAGCCTGTCATTGCGGCGGTAGCCAAATCGTTGGTTGAAATCAAGCCGGTGGGTTTGCCGCTCACGACTATCAAAGAAGCCGAGGATAAAGACGGCTTTGTTTTCCGTTGCTGCGATTATGCCGGCGCGGGCGGGACGGCGAAACTGCTGCTGCCCAAACCGGCTCGCGCGGTGGTCGCCTGTAATCTCGTCGAGACCGCTCAGCGCAATCTTCGAGAGCATGGCAAAACCATCAAAGCGCCCATCAAGCCGTTTGCCCCCTTGTCCCTGAAAGTTGACTTCGCCCCTTAGTGCGTGTTTTGATGCACCGACCCGCTCACGTCTTTTCCAGCCTGTTCTCCCCTGCCCTGCTCAAGGTTGGTTTGCCCTTGCTCTTCTGGTTTGGGATTGTGGCCGCCGCTGAACCGCCTCCCGCTGCCACTCAACGGCTGCTTTATGTGGGCGCGCCGGGGATTCGCGATTATCTCGAATACGGCGGGCATGGGGTTTTGGTGTTCGACATCGACCACGGTCATCGGTTCGTCAAACGCATCGCGTTCGGCGGACTCGATGCCAACGGCAAGCCGCTCAACGTAAAAGGCATTGCAGCAAATGCCGGCACCAGGCGCTTATATATTACCACCACCCGCACCCTGAGCTGCCTGGACCTGCTCACCGAAAAGGTGCTCTGGGAAAAACCATACCAGGGCGGATGCGATCGCCTGGCCTTAGCCCCGGATGGCAAAGTCATCTACTTGCCCTCTCTCGAACAAGCCCACTGGAACGTGGTCGATGCCCTTTCCGGAGCGGTTATCAAACGTCTCGAACCGGGCTCCGGCGCCCATAACACCATCTACGCCGCGGATGGCCGCCACGCTTATCTGGCCGGGCTCAAATCGCCACTGCTCCGCATCGCTGAAACCAAAACCCACACCATCACGAGCGTGGAGGGCCCTTTCAGCAACGTCATTCGCCCCTTCACCGTCAACGCCCGGGGGACACTCTGTTTTGTGAACGTCAACGAGTTGCTCGGGTTCGAGGTTGGCGACCTGGTGACTGGCAAGATGCTTTGCCGCGTCCAGGTCCAAGGGTTCAAGACGGGGCCGACCAAGCGCCACGGCTGTCCCAGCCATGGCATTGGCCTTACTCCCGACGAGAAGGAAATCTGGCTGTGTGATTCATTTAACCGCCGCCTTCATCTTTTCGATGCGACCGCCATGCCACCCAAGCAAATCCAAAGCATCCTGCTGCGCGACGAACCGGGCTGGGTCACCTTCACCATCGACGGCCAATATGCTTATCCATCCACCGGCGACGTCATTGAGACCGCCGGCCGCAAAATCGTTGCGGAGCTCAAAGATGAGCACGGCGCCGATGTGCAGAGCGAAAAGTTGCTGGAGATTGACTTTGCCGATGGCCAGCCCGTTCGCGCCGGGGATCAATTCGGCCTGGGACGCAAATGATTGAAGTGATGCCTAACGGCCATTTTTTAATTTCGTCGAGGCCTCCGGCGGCTGACTTGGAGTCGAGAATTCCTTCCACCCGACGCCCAGCGCCTGCTAAAGGTTGATTGAATTGTTCAGGTCGATTTGGGAGAGAACGCCGGCCTCAAAACCGCGTTTAGTCAGATCATAAATTTGCTGCGCTGCTTTCAACGATTGCCCTGCCGCGTCAAGCTCTTCGCTCACCTCCCGTTCGGTGAGATAGGCCGCGCCAACCTGGGCCACCAGCGCCAACCGGGCGCTCTTTTGGGCTTCTTCCCCCTTCCGAAGGGGAGAGGGTCGGGGAGAGGGGTCCCTCTGCGTGTAGTCCATCCCACCATCCTCCCCGTAAAGGGCTCTATAAGTCAGGCCGTTGGCCTGCGACTATTCACCTGCACGCCCGTGTTCCCACGGCGCTGCCGTGGCCTGGTATGAGGGACGCCGTTGGCGTTGCGGGCTCTGGCGCGCCTACGCAGTAACCGACCGGCGCCCCGCGCCCAGGGGCGAACCTTCACAGCTTAATGCGCCAGGCTTGACTTCGCCAATCGCAGGCGGTTTGCTGCGCTCATGATAGCCATCCCCAAAAGGTTTCTTTTACTGGCACCCTTGTTCGTTGTGCTGATTCCCTGCGCGGCTTCGGAACCTGCAAAGGTCATCCGGCTCTGGCCCGCCACAGCCCCAGGAGACACTGGAAATCTTGGCGAGGAACACGATACCACAAAGCCCGGCGACGGCCTGGTTGCCGGCAAGCAGGTCATCCGGCTGGGTAACGTGTCCGTTCCAACCATTGCCGTTTACCCGGCTCCAGCCGACAAGCAAACCGGCACGGCGGTGGTGGTTTGCCCTGGAGGCGGCTATTCGATTCTAGCCATGGACCTGGAAGGCACCGAGGTCTGCGACTGGCTCAATTCGATTGGCGTGACGGCCATTCTCTTGAAATATCGAGTGCCCAAACGCCCCGGCCTCGAGAAACACACCGCTGCTGTCCAGGACGCACAGCGCGCCCTGGGCTTGGTGCGGCATCAGGCGACCACATGGGGCATTGACCCGCACCGCATCGGGGTGCTGGGGTTCTCGGCTGGAGGCCATCTGGCCGCCCTGGTTGGCTGCCAATACGCTCAACGAACTTATCCAGCGGTGGATGATGCCGACGCAACCAGTTGCCGACCGGACTTTACCCTCCTCATTTATCCCGGCTACCTTACCGTGAAAGACCAAGATGACCGTGTCGCCCCGGAACTCACATTGAACGGCAATACTCCGCCCGCTTTCCTGGTGATGGCAGCCGACGACCCGGTTCGGGTAGAGAACGTGCTTTTCTACGCCGCCGCCCTGCGAAAGGCGCGCGTCCCCTTCGAGTTGCACGTCTATCCAACGGGCGGCCACGGTTACGGATTACGCTCGACTAAAAATCTGGTAACCACCTGGCCCCAGCGCGCCACCGACTGGATGCGCAGCCGGGGGCTGCTGGGGGAAGGCAAATAGTTTTCGACCCACCACTCTCGAGTGTAGGAGACGACGTAAGTAGTCTCTGGTCAGCAAGTTCGGGCGGAAGCAAAGGCAGCGGCCAGCAGACCATCTTGATCAGAGACTCGACTCTTCACGTCGTCTCCTACGAAGGTTTGGAACCGGCCCTTTCCTCAGCCCCGTTTATATATCTTGCATGTTCACCCTTCGAACAAATTCCCGCGTCCGCTCTTGTTGGGGACACGAAAAGATTTGTTCAGGTGGACCGCTTTCGGCCACACGGCCCGCCTCGAAAAATACCACCTTATCGGCCATATCCCGCGCGAACTGCATTTCGTGGGTAACTACCAGCATGGTCATGCCTTCCTCGGCGAGTTGGCGCATCACGCGCAAGACCTCCCCGCGCAATTCCGGGTCCAGGGCGCTGGTCGGTTCGTCGAAGAGCATGACTTTGGGTTCCATGGCCAGCGCACGGGCAATGGCGACCCGCTGCTGCTGGCCTCCTGAGAGCTGCGAAGGATAAGCGGCGGTTTTGCTTTCCAGGCCGACCTTCTTGAGCAGCGCCAGGGCCAACGCTTCGGCCTCCGCACCCGGCGTCTCTTTAACAACCACGGGCGCCAGCATGACATTTTGCAGCGCCGTCAGGTGCGGAAAGAGGTTAAAGGATTGAAAGACCATCCCGGCCCGCAGCCGTAACTGGCGCTGTTGCTCCCGGTCCTGGCTGGTGCGCGGGACGCTTCCGCCTTCGATGGTCACCCCATCAATGGTGATGCGACCCGAATCGGCTGGTTCAAGCTGGTTGAGGCAGCGCAAAAAGGTGCTCTTGCCGCAGCCGCTTGGTCCAATCAACACCACCGCCTCGCCGCGCTGCTGGTTGTGATCGATCCCGTGCAGCACGCGCAGTGAATGATACGATTTAATCAGTTGTTCAACGAGGATCATGGCGCAACTTGATTTCCAACCGGTTGGCGAAAATCGAGGCCGGGTAGCTCAAGCCAAAATAAATCCCCGCTGTCATCAGGCCCACCACAATGTAATCGGAATTGGAGGCGGCCAGCATCCCGTATTCCTTGGTTAATTCGACCATGGTGATGACCGAAACAATCGAGGTATCCTTGAACATGGCGATAAAATCATTCGTGACCGGCGGGAGGACCACGCAGGCCGCTTGCGGCAGCACCACCTGGCGCAAGGTCTGCCAGCGCGTCATTCCCAAAGCCAGTGCGGCTTCCGTTTGGCCGTGGGGAATGGCTAGAATGCCCGCGCGGTAGTTCTCGGCCTCGTTGGCGGCGTAATTCAAGCCAAGCCCAACAATAGCCGCGCAAAAGGCATTCATGCGAATGCCCAATTCGGGCAGGCCATAATAAATCAGGAAAAGCTGAATCAGCAAAGGCGTGCCGCGAATCACCTCGACGTAGCCTTTAGCCAGCCACTTAATCGGGCCAAGCCCGTAGAGCCGCAAAAGCACAATGACCAGGCCGGCAACCACTGCCAGGGCCATTGAGAGCACGGAAAGCTCGGCCGTAACTACCGCTGCCTTGAGCAGCAACGGCACGTAACCCAGACGCTGGCGAAGACTCGGTCCTGGTCTTGAGGCCACCGGCGCGGCCGCTTGGAAATCTGTCAAGCAATCCTGCCGGCCATCCCACAAACCGTATTTGCGGTAAATCCGTTCCAGGGTGTGGTCGGCGACGAGTTGCTTAATGGCCAGGTTGAGCGCAGCCAGCAGATTTGTATCCTGCTTCAGCACGCCGATGGCATAATAGCCGGGCGCAAACGGCTGGCCGGCAAACTTGAGCGCCGGCTCCGACTGGCCGTAGTACAACGCAATGGGCAAATCGAGGACCACCGCGTCAATCCGCCGGTTCTTGAGGTCCTGGAAGCTCTCGACATTGCCCGGGTAGCTTTTCCAATCCGCGCCTGGTTGTGCTTTAAGCAACCGCTCGGCCGCCGAACCGGAGAGCACGCCCACCGCTCTGCCCTTGAGGTCTTCCAGGTGGGCCAGGCCCTCCGTCTCCCTGCGGACAACGATCTGCTGGGCGTAGGCGTAATAGGGCCGGCTCATGGCAATGCGCTGCTGGTTTTCCGGCGTCAGCTCCAAACCGTTGAGAATGATGTCGAAGTTGCCCCGGTCCAGCGCCGGGATAAGTTGGTCCCATTGGTTCTGGACCATGCTGGCTTTGACCCCCAGCCTGGCCGCCAGGGCGTCTGCGAGCTCATATTCGAAGCCAATCAACCGCTCGGGATTCTGCGGATCGGGATAAACATAAGGGGCGCCGGCTTCGGCATCAGCCCCCCACCGCAACACCCCCCGCGAGCGGATTTGGTCAAGGTGATCTGCAGCCTTGGCCGGGCGGGAAATGCCAGCAGCCAACAACAGGGCAGCCCAAAGACAGCAACACGCTGAGCGATTCATCTAAACCACAGTAATCGCAGCTATGAAACAGGGTTCTGAACTGGTTCACAAGCCTGTTGGTTGGCCAAACCGCGCTTAACCAGCATGAAGAAGACATGAACTGGCCGCTGGCGTCAACGGCCCGTAATCCCAAATGCCGTTCACGACGCAGCGGCCAGCTCCAGTCTTTCAACCCGAGACCAGCTTGGTCCCGGTTCCCTTGCCTTTAAGTACCTGTAAATTCTTGATGCCTAGTTTGCCGCAAGAGAGGGCCTTCACAATCAGGGCTGCGCCGGGTCGTGTCCCCGGTGATTCCCGGGAAAGAATTCCCGGGGTTTTACAGACTGGCAAGCCTGGTTGGCAACGAGGCAGCCGCGAGACCCACTACCACGTTGCCTCCACCCGGTTCAGTGCGTTTGAGGTTGTCAGGGGTGCTATGTCCGCCAATGCTATCCGCATGAACATCTCATTGAGCTTGGTGTTAATTGCGGGCTTTCTCCCCTCCGTGGTCCTGAGCCGAGCCTGGGCAACCGATTGGGTGGTGTACCAGGGCAAGCCAGGGCCCGGACAGGGGAAGCGAATCGTTTTTCTATCGGGTGATGAAGAGTATCGCTCGGAAGAAAGCCTGCCGATGCTGGCGGAAATCCTTGCCGTCCGCCACGGGTTCAAGTGCACCGTTTTATTTCCGATCGGGCCTAATGGCACAATCGATCCCATTACGCTGACAAATATCCCAGGACTCGAAGCTCTTGATTCTGCGGACTTATGTGTGATGGCGTTGCGATTCCGGGAACTGCCTGACGAGCAAATGAAGCATTTCGTCGATTACCTGAATGCCGGCAAAGCCATCATCGCGCTACGCACCAGCACCCACGCATTTGCCTACGAGCACAACAAGCAAAGCCCTTATGCCAAATTCGACTGGCGCAGCAAGCAATGGCCGGGCGGTTTTGGGCGGCAGGTGCTGGGCGAGACCTGGGTGAGTCATCACGGCGAGCATGGCAAGGAAAGCACGCGCGGGGTGATCAACAACTCGTTCAAAGACAACCCCCTGCTACGAGGGGTGGCGGATATTTGGGTCCCGTCGGATGTCTATACGGTCGTGCACCTGCCCAGCGATGCAACCGTTCTGATTTGGGGCCAGGTCCTGTCGGGCATGCATCCAACGGACCCGCCTGTGCTTGGGCCTAAAAACACACCGATGATGCCGCTGGTCTGGCTGCGCCACTTTGAAGGCGAGCAAGGGAAAAGCGCAAAAATTTTTGTGACCACCATGGGCGCAGCGGTGGACCTCGAGAATGAGGGCTTGCGCCGTTTGCTGGTCAATGCCTGCTATTGGGCGACCGGGTTAGATGTCCCCGCCAGAGCCAATGTCGATTATGTGGCCCCTTACCATCCGACCTGGTTCGGCTTTGGAAGCTTTAAACTCGGGGTTAGACCGGATGACTTGAAGATCAGATAAGACCTTTCACTCCCACTTGGGCGCCTAACTCAAACTTGGCGAGCGCGCGGCGCAAAAGCCCAAAAGCGCCAGGGACTGGCGCAGTCCACGACCCTTCGCGCGGACTCCTATCCTAGGGCGCACCAGCGCCCGTCCAATTCAATGCCATGGGGCCAAAAAAGGGCGAGCAATAGGCAATTAGTGTGTTGTAGCACACACGCGTTGTGAAGTAGTTTACCTACAGATAGCTCGAGGCGCGTCTCCAAGAGACTTGCCTGTTGTTTGCCCAAGGGAAGCGGGCGCGCTTCGAGCTTCATTCAAACGCGAAGCGAGCATGAGAACTGCAAGCGATCGAATGACGTGGCTTACAGCCGGCAAAAGCCGCTGCAAGGTTGTGCCAAAGCCGCTGGGGGCGCCGCGCCGGTTGGTACTGCTGGGCGCGCCGGGTGTGGGTAAAGGGACCCAGGCCGAATTGCTGAACGAAACGTTCGGAGCTTGCCACCTTTCCACCGGCGATATTTTTCGCGCGGCAAGGTCCATGGCCCTGTGTGATCGGAGCCGCACCCTGGCCTTGGCTCTCGAGTACATGGAACGCGGAGAATTAGTGCCCGATGAGATGGTGCTGGACCTGGTCGCTGAACGGGTTCACTGCCTTCGGTGCAAAGGAGGGTTCTTGTTGGATGGATTCCCCCGCACCGTAACCCAAGCCGAGGCCCTCGAAAAATTGCTCGCTGAGCAAAAGGTAAATCTCGATGGGGTGCTCAGCTATGAGATGCCCATCGAGGAGATCGTCGCCCGATTGAGCGGACGGCGCACCTGCCGCAACTGCAGGGCAGTGTTTCACATCCAGGCGCTTCCACCCAAGGCAGAGGGCGTATGCGACCATTGCGGCGGCGAACTCTATCAGCGGGCGGATGATTCCCCTGAAGCCATCCGTGTGCGCATGGAGGCCTACCGCCGCAGCACCGCGCCTTTGGCGGAGTTTTATCAGCGCCGCAACTTACTGCTCCCGGTTTCGGCCGAAGGCCCGCCAGAGGCGATACTCCAAAGGTCCTTGCAGGCCATGGCCAATCGGCAGCGCTAGTCCCGACGCTCAAGCCAGCTTCCAAGGCGCGCGGTACTCGCGTGTGAGCCACTGCGGATCGCCTGTGCCCCCACTGAATTGCTCGGTCGCCGGGTCCCATCTCAGAATCTTTCCGTGGAAATACGCCAGGTTAATGAGATTGCAGGCCGTGGCGGATCGCTGCCCAATTTCCACATCACAAATAGGCGGTTTGCGCGTGTGCATCGAACGCAGCCAATCGCCCAGGTGATCATAACTGTTATAGAGCCGGACCGCATTGGCCGGCAAGAGGTCCTGCAGCATTTGCTTGCATTCGCCAACCTCTTTGGCCTTTTGCTCGTCTCCAAGCCAAAGCTCGAATTTGCCCCTGTTCACGTAGATTTTTCCTTTATCGCCGTAAAAGGTGACTCCGTTGCCGCTGCGATGGGTGATTTCCACTCCGTTGGCATACAGGAGACGCACGCCGCTCTGCGCATTGGGGTCTTTGGGCGGCACGATTTCCACCGGCCCGGTGTTGTCGAACCCGAGCGCCCAATGGGCGATATCGAGGTGATGAGCGCCCCAATCGCAGACACCCCCGCCACCATACTCGCGGTAATGGCGCCACTCGGGGAAGTGTTTGTGAACGCCGCGCGGGCTGAGGACCGAGTTGTAAGGCCGCATGGGCGCGGCTCCCAGCCAGAAGCTCCAATCCAACCCGGGTTGATCGGGTTCGGCGGGCAAATCACAGGGAACAGGCGGACCGCCGACCGCGACATCGACGCGCATGACTTTGCCGATGCATTCGTTGCGCACCAACTCGCATGCGGCGCGGAACTCGTGTGAGGAGCGCTGCATGCTGCCGACCTGAAAGACGCGGTTGTTCTTGCGCACGGCGTTGACCATGGCCCGGCCTTCGCGGATGGTGTGGCTCATCGGCTTTTCGCAATAGATGTCTTTGCCGGCGCGGGCGGCCGCAATAGCCGTCAGCGCATGCCAATGGTCCGGCGTGGCAATGACGATACCATCAAGGTCCTGACGGGCGACCAACTCGCGGAAATCGCCATGCATGGCGCAGCTCTTGGCCGAATCATTGCCTGCAGATTGGGCGTAGAATTTGTCGGCGATGCCCTTGGCGTTTTCACGGCGGTCGGTGTCCACATCGCACACGGCCAGGACGCGCACGCCGTTGTGCCTCAGAAAGCCGCCCAGCAAACCCCGGTTCTGAGTGCCCATACCAATGAAACCCAGAGTAATTTGGCTGTTGGGACCTGCATCCGCGGCCCAGATGCGGGAGGGCAGAAGCAACGGCGCTACTCCAGCAATTGCGGTTTGCTTAAGAAACGAGCGGCGAGAGCAGGAACGGTTTGTTTTCATATATGGTCACCTGAAGGATTTCTGGGAACGGCTGCATTCGGGCATGAAGCTATTCTGGCCCGCGAAATTGGTCCAGAAGAATTCAGAAGCTTTTAGCCGCATGAGAACTCAAAGAACGCAAAGAGCATTAAGCGGGAGAGCGGCAGAAGGAGTTTCAAGAGGACCGGCGGTTTCCGGGAAGTATGACCGGAAGACTCTTCGGTTCTTTGCGTTCCCTGCGTTCCTTTGCGGCTACTTCCAGATCACTACCATTACCGGACACGGCAGAGCACTGCTCCATTCCAAGACCCTGGGCGCACTCTGTCGTCACTCCGCAGCCACTGGCGCCGGCTTCAAATCAGCGCCGGTGATCTTCAGCCCGCAGGTGTATATCGAGGGCTTTTCTGCCGGGAGCTTTACAACCAGGCCCGTCTCGGTTTGGATCCAGTCGAGTTTGCCCTTATAACCCAGCAAGCTGACCCTCTTAATCTTGCCGCCGCCGGTAGCAAGAGATTTGATTACCAACTGGTTGTCCTCAGGCCAGCCCAACGCGATAGCGTAGAGAGTCCGGCCCTTTGTCGTAAACCGGATGTCTTTGGCGCCATACGCGAAATCCTCTTTGAAACTGCCGCCTTTTATGCGCACCGGGCCTTCCCCATAAACCAGCCAGGGGCGTGTGCCATAAATCGCCTCACCATGGATGCTGATCCAGTCGGCCATCTGATGAAGCATCTGTTCCACATCGGCATCAAGCGAACCGTCCGGGCGCTGGACCACATTGAGCAAGAGGTTTCCGTTCTTGCTGACGATGTCCACCAACATGTGAATGGTCCAGGTTATTGGCCGGTATTTCCAATGCCGGTTGTAAAACCAGTCCCCAATCGAAGTATCGGTCTGCCACGGATACGGGTTGATGCCCGGCATCACCCCGCGTTCGAGGTCCTCGACCCAGCGGCCTTGGGACTTTTGTTTGCAGGTATAGACCACCTGGCCGCGCATCCCCCGGCGATGCGGATCGGAATTATACAAATGCGCAATCAAACTGCGGCCAACTTCGTTGCCAAAGGGCACCCCGCCATCGCTGTAGAGCAAGTCGGGATGATAGTTATCGACCAACTCCTTGATTTCATCAAACCACTGATCTTGCCAGCGCGGGTTGGTGCTGTACCAACCGGTGTCCCCAGGCTCCGCCGGGAAATGGTAGAGGTCTTGCCACTCCGGGTTGGCGCCATCGTAAGGCACGCCGGCCAAAGGGCCCGTCTTATCTGATTTGTGACTGGCCTGGAACCAGGTGAAACTGGCGCCCAAGTGCTCGGAAACCCCAAAGCGGAGCCCTTGCTTCCTGGCCGCCTTTTGCCAGGCGCCCACCACGTCCTTGTGCGGCCCCATATTCACCGCATTCCACCGGTGCAGTTTCGAGTTCCAGAGGAAAAAATTGTCGTGATGCGAGCCCATGCTGACGAAATAGCGGGCGCCGGCGCGCTTGTAGAGCGCCATCAGGCGGCCGGGGTCCCATTTCTCCGCTTTCCAGAGCGGGATAATATCCTTGTAACCATTGGTCGCGGGATGCCCGTAATGTTCGAGGTGATCCCGGTATTGTTCCTGCCCCTGTTCATACAAATGCCGGGCATACCAATCGCCGTCCATCGGCACCGCCTGCGGACCCCAATGCGCCCATATCCCAAACTTCGCGTCCCGGAACCATTCCGGACAATGATAATTGGTGAGTGAATCCATCGTCGGTTCGAACGGGCCCGGAGCAATCGGCAGAGGGTTGGAGGAACCGGCCTGCGCGCCCTGGACCAGAAAGAGCAGGAAGAGCAAGACCGGCGTAAAAAGCGCCAAGGTGGTGCGTTTGATACTCATTTTGGATTGGTGATAAACAATTCAGGTCAGATGAGGACATTAGTCATCGGCATCACCCTGCAATCGTATTGGATTCTGCCGTCAACGCAAAGCCCAATTGGCCAGCGATTCTCGTGATGAGGACGCAGGGGCCGGAAGGTCAAAGCTTGCCCAGCAGGACATTTGATTAACACGACCGCGATTACGAATTCCTGGCGAAACAAAACACAAAACCAGACTGCTGGCCCCGACAAGCGTTTCTGGCCATCCCTTGCTGGCCCAAAACCAAGAAAAAGCTATGCTGTCCGCGGAAATTTCCTGCAATTTTAATGCATTTTAATTCTTCTGCGCTTGCCTTCCCGCCGCATTCTGGAAGAACATCGATCTATCCGGTCCCGGCGCGCAAGACGGCTGGCTGATACAGGGGACGGTCCCTCAATACCAGGTTGCCGATCCCATGTTCATGCTCGTGTCAAACCTGAACCTCTCCTATAACGCCTTTTTCGCGGCGATCCCCTACGGCGGGGCGCAGATGCAATTGACAGGCCCCCAACCCAACGAGACGGTCAGCAACATCATCTCGGTCCAGGCAGTGATCACCGACATCAGCGGCCTCACGGGCACAAATCAGGGGCTTGCGGTAACAGTTAACGGCCTCCAGCCCAGGGCCACTGTTACCCTCGGCAGCACAAATACCGTAACCCTCGACACCCGGTACGCCGCCTCGGGTCTCCAGGAGATTGAGATAAACTACGGGAGCATCCCTTTTGCATTCGATCCGCAAAACCCCCCGATGGACACGCAACTGGTTTACGGCAACACGGCCACACTCTCTCTCGATTTTGAAAATCCGGCGTTCCTTGTGAACGCCAGCGACATGTGCTCGCCCGATATGGGCACGAACTTAATTCTTTTCGGCGTCAATCAACCCGATCAGATTCAGGTGACAATTTCCGCCGCGTCCGACGGCCGGCTTCTGGCGAGCTACGCGGGGGACCTACCGAATCCGGGAACTGCAATGATCCCGTGGAATTTCACGGAGCCCGATGGCACCACCCCTTACACTGACGACACCTACGTCGTACACTTTGTGGCAAACGATCCGACCACCTTGGACGTCACGAACACCATAGACCGGCAGGGGGTGCGGCCCGGGGCGGGGGTCATCCTCACGTACTGCGAGGAGTCGAACACCAACAATCAGTGGATGGGCTGGATCAACAGCCAAGCAGAGACCTGGATCGACCAGACTTTGCAATTCTTATATAACGACATCTACGACCAGTTAGGCTTGACCCAATATTACTCGTGGGAAATAGGAGACGGCCGCAACATCACCACCGGGTATGACCTCAATCCGGGGAGTCAATCTGGTTGGAAACCCTTCCATCAGCAAAAGTTGGGCAGCATGCTTTACTCTGATCTTACCTGGGGGCCAACCCATGGCGGCTGGACCGGAGTCGGCGCAAAGGGCCCGGGGTACAACGGGGCCGTGGCTTCATCCGGTGAGCTGGCAGGCTGGACCCAAGCTGCTGGACAAAACTGGAGAATGAGGAAAGTTGCCATGTGGGCCTGCAACACCATTTCCACCAACCCGGCGGTTTACCCCGGGAGAATCCCATTTCCCGTGGCATTCGGAATTCGCCCCAAGCCGCTCCAAGACACGACTTTCATGAGAAAGAACAGCGGCCTGTTCTTCGCGGGAGAGTTTCCCCAGGAGGGATTTGGAACTCCACTGACATCGATTGCCCAGGCAGAGGAGGGATTCGACCAGTTCTGGGTCACCGGTCCCAACAGTTACCCCGGCGGTTGCGAACCAAACTGGGGCGTCGCCAGGATGCTTAGAGTCACCCTAAACAATTTCCCAGGTCTTTCGGTGTATAAGCCTGTTCTCACCGGCTACTACTGGCTGCCATACACAACGCTGCTGGACGACGAAATAATGGGAAACAATCTGGGGAACGTAAATCAGTAGAGGAACGAAGCTATGAGGCGGAACTGGGGCATGGGCGTGCTTGTGGTCGCTGTGATGCTAGTGGCCATAGCGATCTTCCTTGCTAATCAAAAACGGACGCTCCCAACCGCTGAACCAGCTCCGGCCGCCTCCGCCCCAGAACGCTCGCTGCCCCTAAAGACGAATGTGGCGATTGCTGCTGTCCGGCCCATGAATCCCATTCAACAGCGGCTTCGCCAAATTCGAGAGCCCGTTTCCGATATGACTAGCGAGGAAAGGGAAGCATTCGACAAAAAATTCGCGGAGAAGATCAAACCGGCCGTGGAACAGTGGTGTAAGATATACGGAAGGCACCTGCCCTTCCGGCCAGAGGACGTGACAGAGGACAAGCTAAGGGAAAGCGCATTTCCGGACGGGCCGGCCCCAGAATTTAGCTTCGTGATTAATGGCACGACCTTGGGCGTCAGCGATGACCACGGCAAGATATGCGTTGATTACCTGATGTCCGCTGCAGCCAACGACCTGTTCCGCATGCCAAAAAGCCCGGCGCCGCCGCTGCCGATGTCAGTCAGCCGGGAGGAGATTCTTAGGCTTATAAAGGCGGATTCAGGAGGCCAAGAATTCCCGCCCGACCAAATCGCCATCAGGCCAACCAGCGCGTCAGGGGCCATGAACGGTGGAGTTTCTGTGGATGTGGGGGAAGGTGTCAACGCCCCCTTCATGCCGCTCCCCAAATTCGGCTTCGTCTTCGATCCCCAAGGCAAACTGGCGTGCTATCTTAGAGGGCTTGACACCGGAGGCGCGGCGCCCCCCGAGTTGAAAAAAGAAAAAAGATGACCCGGCGCGCGCCGCGCCGGCAGAACCGGCGCCAGAGCCGCACAGCGAGCTGCCGCATCGCTCCTGGATTTTTACAAACGCCACATCGATAACCCTGGTCCAGGAGGACCTGGGCACAACCAACCAGGTGAGCTTCACCATTACCAACGCGGCAGACGTCGCGCGCATCTCGCGAAGCGTTCATCTCGAGGCGGACCCAGTTGGGAGAAGGTGGGACTTGCACTCTCACGACGCCATCTTCCGAACGCCGGCCGGCAAAATTGAGGTCCAGTTCTGCAACGAGTGCCTCGATGTCGTGATCGACAGCCAGGGAAGCATAGCGCACTATAAAATGCCAAAAGGATTCTACAAGGAGGTGTGGAACGAGATTCAAAAGCGCCCTCAAAAGGAGCGGTGGGCCATGGAACCGCCATAGTTGCGCAGTTTGTGGGAATTGCAAACATCTTGAGAAGCCGATGGCGCAGGTTGTGCGTGGGACAGATTTCTTCGGTTAGGCGGCAAGGGCCAGGCAATCATTGCGGGCAGCGTGGGCGTTGAGTCGCGTTTTCCAAAAGTCAGAGAGTCGGCGCTGGCGCTGATACAGCGCAGAGCCAGGATGTTTTGGGCTCCAGGTACGCCCCAGAACATGCCTGACTGTTTGCACCGAGTGCCGATGATCGTCTTGCAGCCGGCTTCGATGACTCCCGAACCGATGAAGAAACCCCGGCTGCGGAAAGTGCCATACTGCATGCGCGCCACGTTGCGAACGAAATAACCAAGTTCCTTTTCTACCGCCTCGGCTCGGGCGGTGCCGGCGCATTCCTTGCGCGCGGCGTCGATGAGATGTTGGACTTTATCGCGGAGTAATTGTCGAGCCCAACGGCCGAGTCGTTTCTTGAAATCGGGATGTTCCTTGCTGCCCAGCAGGGCCGCCAGCACCTTGCGGGCGTGCTCCATCGCGTGATAGAAGTCCACGATTTGAAGAGCGGCGGGAAAACAGAGTCGCCCCATGTTGGCCAACCCTTCGGCGCCATCGATGAGCATTACCATGAACACGGCCAAGGACAGTCCCCGGATGGCCTCCTGCCGCAACAGCGGGCCGAACTCCTCGAGCGGTCCCATGGTGGAGACGTAGGTGGTTGAGTTGGGATCGCGTATGGGATGGCCTTGGTCATCGACTTGATGCTGCGTGAAAACGCAACCCAGGTTGGCCATCCGGGTCTTGGCCTTGCCGTCGGGTCCTTTGCCTTCCCGGCCCTCCAGTTCCTCCGGGCGCATGGGTTACGCCCGAGGCGTCGCCGCTGAGATACATAATGGACGCCGGTTGGGTGCCCGGCAGTGGTACCAATGCCTCGCGCTCTTGCCAGATTTGGGCGTCGGGACCCACGCCTTGTACCAACCGTTGGATCTGCCGGGCCGACACCTTAATACCGCCGGTCTCTTTCAAATGTTCCTGGGCCTTTTGGTAGCTGGCTTCATCGGCCCCCTCTAAGCACACCAACCGCGCCAAGGCCGGGGTAGAGCTCCTGGTAGAGCTCCCCTCCAGCCCCAAGGCGGCATCAGCCGGATAGTGCCCCTGCTGCTTGCCCGGATGATAGTAATAGTCCCGTTCCAAAGTGAAAAACCCGAAGATGCAGTCGAGCGTGAGCTGCGCTTTTGCTTTGCGCTGCCAGCCTGGTTTGGGCTGGTAAGCCGCGTCAATGCGGTCGGCAGCTTGCTGCAACAGATAAGCGACCACGTCCCTGGCCGAGCGAAAAACGGCCGTCCGTACTAGCCCCTCCAATTTCTGGACGGCGACACCGTTGGGTTCGGTAGCCTGGAAACGGGCCATCAAGTGCTCGATTTCCTGGTCTTGGGCGAGGCGGATTTGGGGCGGGATCTCTGCGGGTTGGGCTGGAGCTTTTTTTTTACGCCGATATGCAACTGGGCGCGGGTTTGCTCGATGATCTGCTGAGCGTATTGCTCGGTGAGTTGCTGGTATTGCTGGTAACCCTCAATGGCCTGTTGGACCTCCGGAACCTTGTCTTGTGGCAGATAGCGGCAGCAGTTTTTGCCGTTTTCCCAGGAGTTGAGGTTGTAGTAGGGACCGCTGGGTCCCTGGCGGATGATGGAGAGGGAGCCGTGCTCCATCCGTTGGATTTGAAGGATCTGTTGGATGAGGGACTGAGGTGTGAGAGGAGTATTCATGGGCGTAGTATAGATATACATCTCTATAAGACAACAAAAAACGGCGCAAATCATGAATCTGAAGAAATCTGTCCCACGCACGCGCAGGTTCAATCTTGTAGTTTGTTCTTCCTATCTGATTAAAATCCTCTCAATTCGGTGCTCGTGCGGTTGGGCAGGCCGGGGGCCGGTGTGCGTTTGAGCACGAGGTACTCGATGCTGCGCTGGGCGCAGTATTCGCGTTTACCTCCCCGGTCGCCATCATCGTTCACGGCGTAAATATCAGGTTGAATCCGCTCGATCTCCGGTTCGGCGTCCAGCCAGCCATTACCGCTGGAAATCAGCGCCTGGCGCACATAGCGAATCGAACCGACGAGGTAGCGCCTTTCATCCTGGGAAAGCAATGGGTGCCCAGGGCCTTTGAGCACGCGGATATTGGCGTCATGGCCGACCACAACGTATAAATCGCCATACTGGCTGACCTCTTCAAAGAAGCGAACATGACCGGAATGTAGCCAGTCATAGCAGCCGGTCACCATGACCTTCTTGCGCCCGGGCAACGCCGGCTTGGGGGTGGCCTCGGGAAAGCCTTCAAGCTGCTTTGCTGGAATGATGTGGTATTGAATTCCGTGCCGCTCACACCAGGTCCACCGCGCATTATTGGCCGGTCCCTCCTGATCAGCCCAAACCTGCGCGCGAAACCCGGCGGCCAGCGCGAGGCCCTCGCCTTCCATCACACCACTCGCAGCCTTAACGTCATGGACGTACCGGACAGCCCGCAGAAAATAGGCGCGCTCCGAGAAAGGAAACCCTGGGGTGCGGCCCGCAAGCAATCGCACCGCTTCATCCGGCCAAAGCAAAACGGTGACATCGCCCAGCTTGGCCGCCTCTTGCAGGAAGCGCAGGCCGGCTGAACCGGCATTATCAAACGCGCCGCTAACAACGACAGATGGCGCACTCATCTCTTGGTTCGGACCCGTACCTGGAAACCGCCGGGCACCGACTTGTTCGAAATGACGAGGAGATAGCCGCCTCCGCAGCCTGAGTACATCGCGCCGCAATAGTGCCGTTGATAAAAAGCAAGGATTCGCTCCAAATCGATTTTAATCGAGGGATGTCGCACCGTGTGCGGAAGGATTTTCTGCCAACAGACCATGCATTCATTCATCGATGCCCCCAGAGCCCCTGCGTCACCAGAGCGTATCGCCTCAAAGCAGTGTTTCCCAGTCTGGCCCAGCCGCGCGATCCATTTAGGATCGAGGCGCTTCACGCCAAGTGGATTGTAACCCGCAGGGCGTGGCTCAATCGGGAGCACATACAACACGCGCTCGAGCCAGCGCGCAACGCGCCAACTCGCCAGCGATTCAATCCGGCGCGGAAACACCCCGCCATCGACGGCGCAATCGTAATCGAGACGGCTGATGCCCGGATAAATCAGCCCGATCATATCTTGTGAACCGCTGGGCTCCGCCATGCCCTTGTTCTCAGCGGCGTACAACTCGCGCACAAGCTGCCCGGCGGGCCGATTGGGGAGCCGTCCGTTCCAGAGCGCCATGGCGACCGCGCGGGTCCCGCTGGCACACCCCGCGCGGTCCATGAAACGGAATGTCGGTTCAAGCGAGACCACCACCATTGACCCCGGTGGAGTGGGGTTGTGCCGCGAGACAAATGGCTGGTCAATCCATCCGCCCGCCAGCGCCAGCCGATTCGGAATGCTGCCGATAAGACCGGCAAACGATGCCTTTCGCATTGCCTTCATCGGCTCCTCCCTAACCGCGCAACGCATTTCTTTATACTCCACCCACCCGCTTCCAATGCCTGTCTGGCCCGCTCTGCGCTCGCGCCTGTCAACTCCTGCACAATCCCCACAGCGCGTTGTCTCAATTTTGTATTGGTGGGGCGCAGATCGATCATGAGATTGCTCATCACTTTTCCGAGCCGAACCATGCTCAGCGTCGTGAACGAGTTTAGAATCAGCTTTGTGGCCGTGCCGGCCTTTAATCGCGTCGAGCCAGTCAAAACTTCAGGCCCCAAATCCGGCGCAATGATGACGTTGGGACGCAAAGCCGATGGGATTCTCAGAAACGGATTGAAGCAAATCAGCACCGTCCTGGCACGGCGCCGTTTGGCTTCGGCGATGGCGCCCCACACAAACGGGGTGGTGCCGCTGGCGGCAATGCCGACTACGACATCGCGGGCGCTCACGCGGCGAGTTTTGATCTCGGCGGCGCCTGCAGCCGCATCATCTTCGGCGCCCTCGATGGATGCCCACAATGCTGAGCGTCCTCCCGCAATAATCCCTTGTACCTGCTCAGAGGGGGCGCCAAACGTCGGCGGACATTCGCTCGCATCCAAAACGCCCAACCGTCCGCTCGTGCCGGCGCCCACATAAAATAATCTGCCCGCGTGTTGGAACGCGGAGGCAATCAAGCGGATGCTTCGTTCGAGGGCTGGCAACTGTGTTAAAACCTGCCTCGGCACCCTGCCTTCTTCGGTGAGCATCAAGCGAATCGCTTTGCGCAACGGCAGTTTGTCCAGCCTCCTCGAGCGCGGATTGCGCTGCTCGGTAGGCGATAGGCGCATTGATGTGACGGTAAGGCGCGGGCGCTCCTTTGCTTCCTGCGCTATCGAAAGCGCACTTTCACCGAGACTCGCTGAAGGGGCAGTTTTGCCTTCCGGCCCCGGACTACGGCATCTCGTTTTGGCTAATTCAACCGCCCCCCACACGCTCTCCCGTTGCAGCGTTTTAACCACCGCCCCCGGCCAAAGCCGGCGCAATTCACGGCCAATTTCTGCCGCGAACCGAGGCTGCTTGAGCAACACCCCGCCCGAGAGAACGAAATCGACACGCCTGTTTGGCCTGGCAACCTTCCGCGCGCACAACGCCCCATCCTGGGCGAGAGAGCAAGCGGCCTTTTTCAGAATTTGCGCTGCAAGCTTTTCGCGCGCTGCATGGGATGCGAAGACCTCCTCAGCCAGCCTTGCAATAGCGCCTTTAGTCGCGCGATGAACCCAATCAATTAGCTCACGCGGTTGCGCGAGATTCAATTGACGCAGAATGTTTTGTCCCAGCGCAGGCCATTTGCCAGTGCGGTCGCGATATTCGACTGACGCCTGGAGGGCGCGCAGGCCAATTTCATAGCCGCTGCCGTGGTCCCCCAGCAGATGCCCCCAGCCCCCCACCTTGATGCCTTTACCTGCCGGGTCTTTGCCGTAGCAGGCCGAGCCGGTCCCGCTCAGGATAAGGACCTGCGGCGTGATCGACCCTTGCCCTTCGTTGCGATTTGCGGCGGCCAGCGCCGTCTCCAAATCGTGAGTGGCAAAACACGGCACACCCGGCCAGGCCTGGCCTGCGGCTAACCGGATTCGAGTTTTGTCCGATTCGGCCCAAGCCCCTGCCAGACCGATGGCCACCGCATCCGGACGGGGCAGAGCGGCTGCGAACCCGAAAAGATGCTCGGTCAATTGGCTATCGGTGAGGAGTTTTAAATTGGCGGGACCCGCTTCGAGCCGGCGCAGCGTTTTGCCTTGGCTGTCTGCAAGCAGGGCCACGGTGCGAGTTGCGCCACCTTCAATTCCCAGAAACCTTTGATTCTTCTCACCGCCACGGTGCGTCATGGCGTGATTATTTCGTGCGAGCGGCTCTTTTCAAGGCATTTGAACTCCTGCATATTCGGGTATGACTGCGCTTGAAACAGACATTCTGAATGGTCTTATCGAACTCGATTGGGCGGTGAATGCGATGGCTTCAGCCAATCCAAAGCCTGACCTGCGCCCACTCTTCGCGCGTTTGGATGATCTGGCGCGGCAATTGCCGAAAGGCTCGGACCCGGATTTGGTGCATTACCTGCACAAGAAAAGCTATCAGAAAGCCAGGCTCCTGCTGGAACAAAGGGGCGCTTGAAATGGATAACGACACCATAGCGGCAATTGCCACGCCGCTTGGCGAAGGTGGGCTCGCCGTTATCCGCTTGTCCGGCCCGCTCGCAATCGAGGTGGCAGACCGCTGCTTTGTCCCGGCCGGCAAGTCATCGCTCAAGCCCTCCGCGGCTTCTACCCATACCATTCAATACGGCCATATCACCCGCAATGGCCGGCGAGTGGACGAGGTCCTGCTCGCCGTCATGCGAGCCCCGCGCACTTTCACACGCGAGGATGTCATCGAGATCACCTGCCATGGCGGGGTGCTTCCGTCCAAAATGGTCCTCGACGCCGTGCTGGCGTGCGGCGCGCGCCTGGCCGAGCCCGGCGAATTCACCCGGCGCGCCTTTCTGAATGGCCGGCTGGATTTGGCCCAGGCTGAGGCTGTGGCTGACCTGATTCATTCGCGTACAGAGTTGGCCTTGCGCGCCGCTAACGAGCAGCTTGCGGGCAAGCTTTCCCAACGCATAAACCAGCTTCGGGAGCAGATGCTCAAAATCCTGGCCCATATCGAGGCGCATATCGATTTCCCCGATGAAGATATTTCCCCGGATACCCGCAACCAATTAGTCGAGCGCCTCGAACGAGGCATTGGCTTCGTCGAGGAACTGATCAAAACGGCGAACGAAGGCCAGATTCTGCGACGCGGGATTCGCGCAGCTATTATTGGCCGGCCCAATGCCGGCAAATCCAGCTTGCTCAATCAACTGCTCGGGCGCGAGCGGGCCATCGTTTCGGCCATCCCCGGCACGACCCGCGACACCATCGAGGAGACCGCCAACATCCGGGGTGTCCCGGTCGTTTTCATTGATACCGCCGGGCTGCGCGAAGCCCGCGACGAAATCGAATTCGAGGGAATCCGGCGCAGCCGCCAATCACTCGAAGCGGCCGAGTTCATCCTCCATGTATTTGACGCCTCCGAGACGCTCACGGCTGCTGATGATACCCTTTTGCACGAATTCTCTGCAAAGAAACGTATCCTCATCCGCAACAAGAGCGATCTGCCTTCGCGTCTATTCTTTCCGCCGGAAGAGGCACAAAACGCCGTTGATGTGTGCTGCCTGACCGGAGAAGGCATTGAAAAGCTCAAGGACCAAATCAATGCGCTGGCCTGGTCAGGTGAGATTCGGGCGGAGATGCTCGAGGTCATGATCAACTCGCGCCACCAGGAGGCTCTCCAACGTGCCTGCGCGGCCATCCGCCGCACGGTGGATGCGCTCCGCGCCCAACAAACACTTGAATTGGCCGCCCTGGATTTGCGCATTGCAGTCAATGCTATTGGCGAAATCGTGGGTAAAACAACCACCGAAGACCTCCTGGATATGATCTTCAGCCAGTTCTGTATCGGCAAGTAACTTGACCCCCGCCCCACGTTAGTCCACTGTCCACCCACTCGCACGGCGGTTGCTTCCTTGGTTAACCGCGTGTAAGTGTCTATACAAACATGGGTAAGGCCTTGATAATTGCCGAAAAGCCGTCGGTTGCGACCGACATTGCCCGGGCCCTGGGTGGCTTTAAGAAAAACGAAGATTACTTCGAGAGTGAGCATTACGTCCTCTCGTCGGCGGTCGGACATTTGCTCGAACTGATCGTCCCTGAAGGGGTCGAACCCGCCCGCGGCAAATGGTCTTTTGCCCATCTGCCGGTGATTCCCCCTCATTTCGACCTGCAACCCATCGAGAAGAGCCAGTCCCGCCTGAAAGTGTTGGGCAAGCTCATCAAGCGCAAGGACGTTGACCTGCTCATTAACGCCTGTGACGCCGGGCGCGAGGGTGAATTGATTTTCCGCAACATTGCCCGGTACACGCACGCCAAACAGCCCGTGAAACGCCTTTGGCTCCAGTCGATGACTCCCGCGGCCATTCGCGAAGGCTTTTCCACCTTGCGCGAGGACGCGGAGATGCTGCCCTTGGCCGATGCCGCCGTGAGCCGGTCGGAAGCCGACTGGCTGGTTGGCATTAACGGGACCCGGGCCATGACGGCCTTCAACTCGAAATCAGGGGGCTTTTTCAAAACCACCGTTGGCCGCGTGCAGACCCCTACCCTGGCGATTGTCGTCGAACGCGAGCAACGCATCCGGAAATTCGTTCCACGCGATTATTGGGAGGTGCTCGGCACCTTCCAGGCACAGGGTGGTGAATACACCGGCAAATGGTTTGACGAAAAATTTGTCCGCGCTGAAAAGGATGCCGACGCCGAGCTGCGGGCCGAGCGTCTTTGGGAACGCGAGCGGGCCGAAGCCATTCGCGAAAAATGTTTGGGCAAACCCGGCATCGTAACGGAGGAGAGCAAGCCCAGCACGCAGCTTTCGCCCTTGCTGTTCGATCTGACCGGTTTGCAGCGTGAGGCCAATAGCCGGTTCGGGTTCAGCGCCTCCAACACTCTGAAGCTGGCTCAGGCCCTCTACGAGCGGCACAAGGTTTTGACCTATCCAAGAACTGATTCCCGCGCCTTGCCCGAGGACTACCAGGACACGGTCCGCAAAACGCTCGGTATGCTTTCGGGCACATCTTACGGCTCGCTGGCGGAAACCGTGCTCAAGAATAATTGGGTCAAACCCAACAAGCGCATCTTCAATAATGCGAAGGTCTCCGATCACTTTGCGATTATCCCCACCACCGAGCCGCCCAAGGGCCTCAACGAGCCAGAGCAGAAGCTCTACGACATGGTCACCAAGCGCTTCCTGGCTGTTTTTTATCCCGCTGCTGAGTTTCTCGAAACGACCCGCATTACGAGGGTCGAGACCGAGCCGTTTAAGAGCGTTGGCAAAGTCCTCGTGAACCCGGGGTGGCTGGCTGTTTATGGACGGGAGGCGCAAGGCGATGACGCCCCGAGCCTGGCCCCTGTGCAGCCCGGCGAGCAGGTCCAAACCAGCAACGTCGAAGTCAAAGCTAATCAAACCAAACCACCACCCCGGTTTACCGAGGCCACCCTGCTCGGCGCAATGGAAGGGGCTGGCAAACTGGTCGAGGATGAAGAGCTGCGCGAGGCTATGAGCGAAAAGGGGTTGGGCACGCCGGCCACCCGCGCCGCCACTATCGAGGGCCTGATCTATGAACAGTACCTCCTGCGCCAGGGCAAAGAGCTGCAAGCCACCGCCAAGGCCTTTGCACTGATGGAACTGCTCAACGGCCTGGGCATCCCGGAACTGACCAAACCCGAATTGACTGGCGATTGGGAATTCCAGTTGCGCCAGGTCCAGCGCCGGCAAAAGAGCCGCGTCGAGTTCATGACCGGTATCACCGACATGACCCGCCATATCGTCGAGCGCGCCAAAAAGTTCGAGTTGGACACTATCCCCGGCGATTTCGGCGTCCTGCACGTCCCTTGTCCTCAATGCGGCGGAGAAGTTCACGAACGCTACAAGGCCTTTCAGTGCGTTAAATGTGAGTTCTCCATTTGGAAAATCATCAAAGGCCGTCTCTTTGAAGCCAAGGAGGTCGAGCAACTGATCCGGCACCGGCAGCTCGGACCATTGCAGGGGTTCCGCAGCCGGATGGGCAGACCCTTCGCGGCCGTCCTGCGCTTGAACGCCGAGAACAAGATGGAATGGGATTTCGGACAGGAACAACGCAACGGCGAGGGCCAAATCGAGGAAGTGGACTTTAGCGGGCAGGAGCCGGTCGGCAAATGCCCCAAGTGCGGGCAGCGGATATTCGAAACCGCGATGCATTATGTCTGTGAGCGAACCGTAGGCCCTAACCACACATGCGATTTTCGACGGGCGAGCAAGATTATCCTTCAACAACCCATCGAGAGGGGCCAAATGGAGAAGCTGCTGGCCACAGGCAAGACTGATCTCCTTGACAAGTTCATCTCCAAAAAGGGACGGCCATTCAAGGCATTCCTCGCCCTGAAAGACGGCGAGATCGGTTTCGAATTCGAGCCGCGCGCCAAATCAAAACGGGGCGCAGCAAAATCCAGCGAACCCAAGGAGCCCCAGCCTAAACTGGATTTCACCGGGCAAGAACCCATTGGCAAGTGCCCCAAGTGCGGCGGACAGGTATTTGAAACCGAGGCCGCTTATCTCTGCGAAAAGTCGCAAGCTGAGAAGCGCCCCTGTAAATTTAAAATAAGCAAAGTCATCTTGCAGCAACCCATCGACCGCGCCCAAGCCGCCAAACTCCTCGTAGAAGGCAGAACCGACATCCTCAGCCAATTCATTTCCAAAACGGGCCGGCCCTTCCGCGCCTATCTCGTTATGGATGAAACCGGCAAAGCCAATTTCGAATTCCCGCCGAGGGAAGAAGAGAGCAGCTCGACGGGTTTCCATTAGCCCCTGCCCTTGCGGAGCAGGCGCACGCTGAAAACGAGCTGGCAAACCAGCCCATTGGTGATAATGAGTTCCAGAAGTACCTGGGAAATTCCCTGTTTGCTTCTGAGTGGGGCATGCGCGAGCTTGGATGCGCAACAGGAGAAATGCCCGGGGGACTATTTGTACGACTGCAAAAATCGAACTGTCGAGTAATCGGTTAGTGACGGCGGGCGCTGCCGCCTAAAGGCGGCGTTCCGCGCGTCCGGAACGCCGGCTTCAGCCGGCAGCCCCGAGTCACTGAGGCGTTACAGTGCCGTCTGGATTTCAGACCACTCAGGAGTCTCTGAGCCTGGACTCCAACAGCGTCCTTTGAAGCTATTGGAGCAGTCTGCGCTTGGTCAGCCAGAAAGCAGCCGTGGGACACCGCTGCTCCTTTTGCCGTGCTACTTCATCCGCTCGAAGCTCTTCTTGAGAATTTCCCAGTCCTTTAGGCCGGCTAGCTTCTCGCGGGCTGCCGCATTCAGAGCGGCTTCTTTAGCGTTTTTGGTGGGCTTGTTGACTTTATAGAAAATCCCGAATACGCCCGGAAACGGCTCTTCAGCGAGCTTATAGGCCGCCGTTTCATCGGTTACATCGTGGCCGGCGGGGACGGTGTTAAACACACCGCCCTTACGGGGGTTCGACGCGTCAAACGCCCCTTCATAAAACTCAACGCATTCGCTCAAGCATTCGATAAAGCTGAAGCCATCGTGGTCCATGGCCGCTTCCATCATTTGCATGACGTGGTTGGGGTTGGTGCTCGTCGTGCGCGCGACAAATGAGGCCCCAGCCGCGATGGCCTGCTTCATGGGATTTATAGGATAGTCCACTGCGCCCCAGGTATCGGTTTTGCTCTTGAACCCCAAAGGCGAGGTCGGCGAGGTCTGCTTCTTGGTCAGCCCATAAACCCAGTTATCCATCACCACGCAGGTGAGCTTGATGTTCTTGCGGGCCGCATGGTTGAAATGGTTTCCCCCAATCGAAAACATGTCGCCGTCGCCGCCAAAGGCAAAGACGTGGAGGTCGGGGCGCGAGAGCGAGATGCCGCTGGCAAACGCCAGGGCGCGCCCGTGAATGTAATGGGCGCCGTAAGCCTGCACAAAATAAGGAAACCGGCTCGAACAGCCGATGCCCGAGATGGTGGTAATTCTCTCCTGCCACAGCTTGCGTTTCTCGATCAGTTTGAAGTAGAGCGCCAGCACCGAAAAATCGCCGCAACCCGGACACCAGGTCGGATGGTCGGCGGCGATGTCCTTTTTAGTCAGGGGTTTGCGCTCAGTGGGGGTTGGCAGAGCGGTGGCGCTGCCGTTGGCAGAACCATTCAGGATGCGTGGCTGGGCTTCAGTTACGGGGGAACTCATACATTTCTCAAATAGTTAGACGTGATAGGACCTGTTAAAATTCGTTACAGCTTGCGCAGACCGGCGGCAATGTCCGACTTCGCGCGTTCCAGAATCTCCCTGACTTTCCATGTCAGGCCGTCGGTCTTGTTGATGCCGCGTATCTTGGGGTCGCAATACCGGGCGCGCAACAGGCCCGCAAACTGCCCGTATCCATACAAACCCTCATCGTTCATCTCGACAACCCGGACGGTATTGAAGCCGGAGAAGATGTTTTCCAGCCCGGGAGGAAGCGGGTGGATATGCTTGAGGTGCATAGCCGAAACGCTGTCGCCTGACGCCCGGGCGCGGTCCACCGCTTCCTGGATTGGGCCGCGGGTCGAACCCCAGCCCACCAGCAGAACGTTGCCCTCCGGAGGCCCATACACTTTGGGGACCGGCAGGCTCGCCGCCAGGCTTTGCAGTTTCTTGCGCCGCTTTGCCGTCATCTGCATGTGCAGCTTGGGCGAACCGGTCGGGTGCCCGAATTCATCGTGTTCCAGGCCCCCGGCAATCGGGTAGCGTCCGCTCTGAATCGGGGTGCCGGGCACCACGCGCGGGACCACGCCATCTTTGGTCGAGAGGTCATATGGCTTATAATCGGCCACCGGCGCAAAACTGGGCGTAATGTCCTGGCAAACCTTTTCCAGGTCAGGGCAGGTGAAGGCCTCGATACGGGTGGCGATGGCCTGGTCGCTCAGGATGAAGACCGGGACATTATACTTGCGCGCGATGTTAACGGCCTCAATGGCCGTGAAGAAGCAGTCCTCGACATCCGAAGGGGCCATCACCACGCGCGGGGCATCGCCATGACTGCCGAAACAGGCCAGGTTCAAATCCGACTGCTCCACTGAGGTAGGCATGCCGGTCGAAGGCCCCCCACGCTGGATATCAACGACCACCAGCGGCACTTCAGCCATCACTGCCCATCCAAGGGCTTCCATCTTGAGCGAGATGCCCGGTCCGCTCGACCCGGTGACTGCCACCCGCCCGGCAAAACTGGCGCCATTGGCCATTGAAATGGCCGCAATCTCATCTTCGCATTGAACGAAGGTCCCGCCATATTTGGGCAACTCGCGGCGCAGAATCTCCATCACATCCGACCACGGAGTAATCGGGTAGGCGGCGCCGAAACGCACGCCCGCTGCGATAATGCCGTAAGCCATGGCTTCATTGCCGTTCATCACTACCTGCTGGCCGGCTTTGCCATGGCTGGCGGCAAACTTAAAGGTCTCTCGCACCTGGCCCAACGAGTGGCTATACCCGGCATGAAAGGCTGCCAGGGCATTATTCAGAATGCTGGCGTCTTTGCCGCCAAAACGCTCGCCGATCAGCTTTTCGAGCTTCGGCACGTTCAAGTCATACATCCGCGCCAGCAAACCCAATGCATAGATGTTCTTGCCCTTGTCCTTGGCTGTGCCCCCGATGGCCTCGACGGTCAGACTCGAGATCGGCACGCCAATATGGTGATAGGCCTGCTGCCAATCCGGCTTGGGCTCCACGTGATCACTGTCATAGAGCACGATGCCGCCCGCCTTCAGCGACCCGATATGGTCTTCGTACGAATGCTGGTAAAAGGCCAGCAGCACGTCCGCGTCGTCTCCAGCGCTGGCCACCTCGCCGGAGCCTATACGCACCTGGAATATCGATGGACCTCCCGAGATGGTCGAGGGAATCGTCATGAAGGTCATGACTTCCTGCTCGCTGCGCCCAGCCAGGCGCGCCAAAAAACCGCCTATCGCCTGGATGCCGTCCTGGGAATTGCCTGCGATGCGGATCACCGCTTCGTTAATCGTTGCGGTCGAGGGCTGGCCCGCCGGGGCGGGCGAAGAGGGTGCTGCGTCGTTCATGTCAGTTCGGTCTTTCGAATCAAAAAGTTTTAAGTCGCGCAAGGTCAGACGGGAACTGAGGGTCAATCAGGCCGAATTACCGCTGCCATAAAACTCTATCATCCCACCCCCCTATGTCAATTTGGAATCAGGCAATCTATTTGCCTGCTCATGAGGCGCTTGCGTCAAAAGGCAGGGGATGTCATATCAAAAACAAAATAGGGCAATTATCCCAGTTAATTTCTCGCACACTATTAATAAAATTAAATATTCAGCCTCTCTCGGCCGCAAGATAATATTTTATTGCATCGGCAACCCCGCGTCCATGGGGGCGCGGGCTGATATAGCCTTCCTGACGGCGGACCAGTTCGACGACCTGGGGCACGGCATTGGCCGGGGCCGCCAGGAACCGGGCGTATTGCCGTGAGAGCATGGACAAATCGTTTAAGTGATCGCCTGCGGCAAAGACGGTCGAGGCATTGAGACCGAGCCGCCGGGTCAACTCGGCCAGGGCAGTGCCTTTGTTATAGGCCTCATGGCTGAACCGGGCATACACGTCATTGCGCACGACGGTTAGCCGGGGAACGCTGCGGCAATAGTTCTCAAGGAAGGCATAAATGGCATCCATCTCGCCGTTGTTCCCCGCGATGAGGCATAAGGGCGAATAGGCGTCTTCGTAAATACGCGCGTGAAAATGCGAGTTAATCCAATCGACGAGCCGAGGCAGGTCAGGTTTCATCCGCGCAAAGACCTCGGCATGCGCGAAGCTGCAGGCCGAGTTCCATTCCTCGAGCCCGGTATAGAGCGATTCCTGATGGCAATGAATCTCCCGCTCCACCAGCACCAGGTAATCCGGCTCAACCCCTATCCCGGCGCGGCCCAGGGCCTCCATCAGACTCGACATGTCGCGCCCGGTATTGATCGCCCACTTGGCGCCCCCGGCCTGCAACCGGGCGATGAGTTCCTCCAATTCCCCCGGTATCGGCGGGCTCTCGAACTCGGCGAAGAGCGTGCCGTCGAAATCGGTGGACAGGAGTTTGATGGGTGAGTTCAAAGAAATCGCACCCTATGTATGTATAGTGACTACTTGCATCCTGAGATGTTCCTGGCGTACTTTGCGGTTGTTAGAAGCTATGTCAACGCTCCAGGACCAATACGACGACGCCATGTATGATTTTACCACGGGCGCGTACGATCAGGCGATTGCAAAACTCGAACGAATCCTGGCGGTTGACCCGGAGCATTTCGAGGCGCAACTCGCCCTGGGGATGGCCTTTTACCGCAAGGGCAACTATGCCGCAGCCATTGCCGAGGGGCTCAAGGCGGAGCGGTTGCGGCCCCACGAGCAACTGGTCCACACTAATCTCTCGCTCTTTTATATGAAGGCCGGAGACCGCGTGACAGCCGAGCATCATGGATTGCAGGCCCGGATTGCTTCGTGGCGGACCGAGGCGCAACAGGCCAAGACCGGGAACCCGCCCCCAAGCGACCCGGAACTGGACCTGGCAAAGCCCAAGCCGCAAAATGTAAAAATCCCATCCAAATTCCCTGATATGCCCTGGAAGAAAAAATCATGAAAACTGCCTACGAACTTGCTATGGAACGGTTGAGCAAAGGCGCGCCTGCCGTGAAGCTCACCGCCGAACAGAAAAGGCAACTCGCCGATCTGGACTCCCAATGCGCCGCCAAGATCGCCGAACGCGAGCTCTTCCTCAAAGGCGAAATTACCAAAGCCGTGGATAAAGGCGACGACGAGGCCGTCGAACAGTTGCAAAAGCAGCTTGTCAGCGACCGCAAATCTCTCCGGGCAGGTTTCGACGAAAAGAAGGACAAGGTGCGCCAGCCGGCCAGTTGACCCCGCGCATCGAGGAATTCAACTTCGTTAGGCGCCACGGTTCTAACTAACCTGTATATTTCACACACCACATGGAATGCCAACACACCGTGCGGAACGCCGCCTTCAGGCGGCAGCGTCCGCCGTCACTAACCGATTACACTGTCGAATCGTTTCGAATTGACAGCTTGGGTGTGGTGCTTTGTCGGTTATGAGATTCGTCATCATCAACGCGGATGATTTTGGACTGAGCGACGGAATCAATCGTGGTGTTATTCAGAGCTTTGAAGGAGGCATTGTCACCAGCGCCAGTTTGATGGTGCATCAAGCCGCTGCGGAAGCCGCCGCTCATTACGCCAAACAGGAACCCCGCCTGAGCTTGGGGCTTCACCTCGATTTCGGTGAATGGCTCTTCGCACACGGGGAGTGGGTGCAGCTCTACTCGGTTGTCCATTCGAATGAACCGAACGCGTTTGCTGACGAAGTCGAGAATCAACTTGCCGAATTCCGCCGATTGGTTGGGCGGGAGCCGACCCACATGGACTCGCACCAGCACCTTCACCGGGAGGAACCGATTCGTTCTCTAGTGTTGGCGGCGGCACGCAGAATCGGCGTTCCGGTGCGCGAATACAGCGCGATTCCATATTGCGGAGATTTTTATGGACAGACCGATGAAGGGGAAAGTCTGCCCGACGCACTGAGCGTGCGCAACTTGAAGCAAATTCTGGCAACACTGCCTCCAGGACTCTCGGAATTGAGCTGCCACCCGGGGTACCGGGACGGCTTGTCCAATGCCTATGCGGCCGAACGAGAACTTGAGGTGTATACGCTGTGCTCGGCAGAAATCCGCACAGCTCTGGCAACTCTGGGAATTCAATTATGTTCGTTCGAAACGGCGCCGCTCTCGCTGATTGCGACGGAGCAATCGATGGCTGGAAAACTGGCTTGCCATTAGCAATTGAAGGCGCTATCCACGGGGGAGCGGGAAGCTTTTGCGCCCCCCTTTCCACTCCCGGCTCCTCGCCCCGACTCTCATAGCCTCTGTGGTTCGACATTCCCCAACATTCGCTCCCCCTCCCTGGGGTACATTAATTACTTTACAGAAGGCCGTTGACCTCGCAGAGTAAATTGCGTGGATGTGGCATCAATGCGTGAAAGCAGCTTAGGGTCCCAGCCGTCCGATCCGCCTCTCAAAATGCCTGAGACCCAACTCGAGGCCGCAATTCGGCGGTCGCAGAGTTATTTGCTCAGCCAGCAAAAGCCTCAAGGCTATTGGATTGGTGAATTAATGGTCGATGCGACCTTGGTCGCGGATACCATTGCTTTTCACCATTGGAATGGCAAAGTCGATAAGGCCTGGGAACGCAAAGCCGTCAATCACATGTTCTCGATGCAATTGCCCGATGGCGGGTGGAACATCTATCACGGCGGCCCGGCGGAGGTGAACGCCACCATCAAGCTGTACCTGGCCCTCAAGTTGGCCGGCGTGCCCGTGACCGACCCGCGCATGCTCCGGGCGCGCGAAGTGGCCTTGAGCCTCGGTGGCGTGCCGCGAATGAACACGTTCTCGAAACTCTATCTGGCGCTTCTGGGGCTGTTCCCGTGGGATTATGTGCCAACCATCCCCTGCGAAGTCATCCTCATCGGCAAATGGTTTTATGTGAACTTCAACGAGATGAGTTCCTGGAGCCGCTCGATGCTCGTCCCGCTGGCCATCATTAACCATTACAAACCCACCCGGCCCCTCGATCATCATATCAACATCGACGAACTCTATCCCGAGGGCATCCACGAACGCGACCTGGCCCTGGCGCCCGACCCGGAACGCATCACCTGGCGCAACTTTTTTCTTTGGCTCGATCGCGTCCATAAATTTGCCGAATGGTTTGCCGAAAATAATATCCATCCATTCCGCAAGCGCGCGCTGCGCAAGGCCGAGCAATGGATGCTGGAACGATTTGAGGGCAGCGACGGCCTGGCGGCCATCTT
>DASYZB010000009.1 GCA_035946615.1 Verrucomicrobiia bacterium | reverse complement strand
CAGCGCCTCCGTGTATATAAATGACGCCGAGGACGGTCTTCTGCACGATTATGAGGTTTGGCTCGAGAAGCTGGCGCCCCACGAACCCACCTCACAGTATCACCACAATCGCACCGGGGAAGACAACGCGGATGCGCATTTGAAACGCCAGGTCATGGGCCGCGAAGTCGTTGTCGCCATCACAAAAGGCAAGCTGGATTTTGGTCCCTGGGAGCAGATTTTCTACGGTGAATTTGACGGCAGACGCCGCAAACGCGTGCTGGTGAAAATTATTGGGGAATAAGAGAGCAACGGCAGGAGCCGGCGTGAGGGGGTTCTCCTGTTTAAAACGGCTTCTCCGGCGCCCCTTTGGTTCCCCAATCGCTGGGCTGGGGGCCCATCTTGAAAATCAACGTGCCGCCTCGTTTCAATTCGCGATAGGGAAGAAAAGGCGTTTCCCAATTCTTCCCGTTCAACCGGACTGACTGGATATAGATATTTTCGCGCGAAAGGTCTTCGGCCATCATGGTGAATTTCTTCCCATTGGAGAGGCGGATGACGGCTTTGGGCACCGCGGGGCTGCCGATCGCATAATAATCACTGGCAGGACAAACGGGGTAAAAGCCTAAAGCGGTGAAGAGGTACCAAGCCGACATCTGGCCGCAGTCATCATTGCCGCTCAGCGAATTGGGCTTGTTGCCGTATTGCGTATCGATCACCTGGTGCAACCTTTGAGCGGCTTTCCAGGGTTGGCCCGCATAGCAGTAGAGATAAATGATGTGGTGGCTGGGTTCGTTGCCATGCCAGTACTCACCAATTCGGCCCTGGATGTCCTCAACCCCTTTGCTCTTGTCCGCCTCGTGAAAGGTAAACAACTCATCGAGCTTTTGGGCGAACCTTTCCTTGCCGCCGAACAATCGGATCAGGCCCGGCACATCCTGGGGAACATACCAGGAGAACTGCCAACTGGTGCCTTCGGTCACATCGTTGCTCATCGTATTCTCATTGTAAAAATGCGGGTCGAACGGCGCGCGCCACTGGCCATGAGAATCCTTGGGCCGCATCAGGCCGATGCCCGGGTCGTAGAGGTTCGTATAGCAGCAGGCCCTTTTCATGAACTGGTGGTAATCGTCTGTTTTGCCCAGAACCTCTGCCATCTGCGCCACGCAGAAATCGTCGAAGGCGTATTCGAGGGTTTTGGAAAGAGATTCGTTTTCTTCATCGCAAGGGACCCAGCCGAGCCGGGCATAGGCCGAGACCGCATCGTAATCGGGATTGAGCGCGGTGGTCTTGATGGCGTCATAAGCACGGTTGGGGTCGAATCCTTTGACGCCTTTCAAGTAAGCATCGACAATAACCGGCACGGAGTGATAGCCGATCATGCACCAGGTTTCATTGCCTTGCAGCGACCAGATGGGCAGGAGGTGGTCCACGCTCTGATCGTAATGGGCCAGCAATGAGTTGATCATGTCCGCGTCCCGGGGCGCTTGAATCAGAGCAAAGAGCGGATGCGTTGCCCGATAAGTATCCCAGAGCGAGAACACGGTGTAATTTTTGAACCCTTTTGCGTGATGAATATTTGAATCCACCCCGCGATACTCGCCGGTAACGTCTTCATACAGGTTGGGCGCCAGGAAGGCGTGATACATTCCTGTATAAAAAGTCTCTTTCTCTTCCTCCGACCCTTCGATCTGAATCTTGCTCAATTCCTGGTCCCATTGTCGCCGGGTCGCATCCACCATCCGTTGGAAATTCCAGTCGCCAGGCGGAATTTCTGAATCGAGATTCTGCAGGGCATTGGCCGCGCTGACCGCCGAGACGGCCACCTTCACCAGGATCGGCTCGCCGGGACTTGTGTTGTAACCGGCCAGAAATTGCAGGTTCGTGCCCGCTGCTTCGTTCCGGCTGCGAAAACGATATGTCCGGTAGCTGTCGTACTTCGCTTCAACCCCGTTGTTCATGATGCGATAGCGATCAAAGGGCTTGGAATAACGCGCTGCAAAATAAAGATAACGCTCCCTGGCCCAACCGTTGATCAGGTGGAAACCGGTAATGGTTGAGCGGTCCTCGACCCGCAGGTGAGACCAAATCAAATGGAAGCGTTTGCCGCTCAGGAAATGCTGCATGTCGGTCATGATCCAGGCCTCGTCACTTTGAGGGAACGTGAAGCGCATCATCCCCGCCCGTTCCCCGGCCGTCAGCTCGACGGTGACATCGTTGTTCAGCAATTTGACCTTGTAATAACCCGCCGAGGCCTCTTCCTGCTCATGCGAATAGCGCCCCCGATAGCCCGCGTCCGGGTCTGCCTTCGTCCCGGCCACAAGCTTCGGCGCGCCAACCTGCGGCATGAACAGGAAATCTCCCAAATCCGGAATCCCTGTGCCGGTCAGATGCGTCAGGCTAAAACCCATAATCGAGGTGTCGGAGTATTCGTAGCCCGATGCCGTTTCCCATAAATCCCGGTCCGTATCCGGTCCGAGTTGAACCATTCCGAAGGGTGCGGAGGGACCCGGATACGTGTTGCCTTCGCCCTGCGTGCCGACGAATGGGCGAATATAATCAGAGAGATGCCCGGACGAGACGCCGCCCCCGAGCACTGCCAGCGGCCCCAACAGGAGGATAAAACCGGCTACAAGGCGCCGAAGCTGTTGAAAGCGCGAGAGAGACGCAACCGTGCGGATTGTTGTCATAAAACGTGCAATACAAGCCCTCGCCTCTCGTCCGAAGTCAAACCTGTTTTCGCCCACAGGGTATAGTAATGCCTCAGTGACTACGGGGCTGCCGGCTGAAGCCGGCGTTCCGGACGCGCGGAACGCCGCCTTTAGGCGGCAGCGCCCGCCGTCACTAACCGATTACAGGGTATAAGCGCTTTCCGTTGCACATTCAGGAGTAAGGGATTACAGTGGCTCAAACCTCATCGAGAACCAAACTATGAAAACCAAAACTCTTAGCCGCCGTCAATTCCTCGAACGATCCGCTGCCGCCGCCGGTGGGCTGGTCTTGAGTGCCTGTTCCGCAGTGCGTCCTCGGGCGCGACGCACCGCTGTGGACCGGGTGGCGCTGGGCCAGACCGGTCTCCACCTGAGCCGGTTGGGCTTCGGCACGGGCAGCAACAGCGGCCAGGTGCAGCACGCCTTGGGCCAGGAAGGTTTCAACCGGCTCATCCACCATGCGTATGACCAGGGCATTACCTATTTGGATTGCGCCCAAAGCTACCAGACCTTCCAGTGGCTGGGCGGCGCAATCAAGGGCCTGCCCCGCGAGAAGCTGTTCATCCAGTCCAAAGTCCCCGGCCAACCCCAGGATGTCTTGGCAGCAATCGATCACCACCGCAAAGTCTTCGACACCGATTACGTCGATAGCATGCTCATCCATTGCATGGTTAAAGACAGCTGGACCGACAATTGGAAACGTATCATGGATGGCTTTGACGAGGCAAAGCAGAAGAAGTGGATTTTGGCCAAAGGCGTTTCGTGTCACAGCCTTCCGGCTCTCCGCGCCGCCACGAATTCAACTTGGACCGAGGTGCACCTGGTCCGGGTCAATCCCCAGGCAAACCACATCGATGGCATGGCTGAAACCTGGAATGAACCAGGCCACGACCTGGCCCCTGTATTGGCTGAAATCCAAACCATGCGAGCCAAGGGCCGTGGTATCATCGGCATGAAGATCATCGGCAATGGGGAATTCATACAGGCTGAAGACCGCGAAAAATCCATCCGGTTTGCCATGTCGCGCCCCGAATTAGACGCAGTCGTTATCGGTTTCAAGAGCACCGGCGAGGTTGACGAGGCCATTCAGCGGATGAACGCGGCGTTGGCAGACGCGGCTTAAGCGGTCTCGGCGCCCGTAATCCAGCTAATGTGGCCAAAGCCACCCTGGATGCCCTCAGGACTCTTCGCTTCGAAGAGAAACACAAGCCGCCTGTGCTGCAATTCCCTGATTCGCCTAGTCCTTTGCAACTCAACTGACGAGGTCGAGGGTGGTCTATTACCCTATATATCTCGATGACCTAACCTCGCTTCCAAAGAACGGATTGCTGACTCCATGACGGAGTCTCTGGGGCTCTTCAGCCAATAGCGCTAATCCGTCCGCTTTAAAATGACCAGCCAGGCGGTCGAATTGGGCGCGTTGCCTCCCAATACCAGCATCTCCCCTTTCGCCAATGTTTGCTTGCGCTTGACCACCTCTCTGCCTTTGCCAATTAGCGATACTTCCACCGCCTCATTGCCAACCGTTTTCACATCCAACTGGCACTTGTCGCTTACAGCAACTTCTCTGCTGTCGGAGGGGGGCACCCGAAAGCTTCGCCGCCGCACCTCGAACCAATTAGTCCATTTGAGCGGCAGGTCGCGTAATTTGTTCCGTATGTCTGCCTCGATGGGTTTGTAGTCTTTGCCCGCAGGGGGTTTGCTCTCGTTGGTCCCCCAAACAAGGGTCGCTTCAAACTTCGAATCGGCCCCTTGCGCGAAGGACGCAACATCAACCAACAGCAGCATCGCCGCCACTGAGAAAACTCTGGTAAACTGGCAACTCAGTTTCGCCACATGCGTCGGAAAGCAATTCCCTCTCCTCCTTTGGAGGAGAGGGCTAGGGAGAGGAGGCACTCTATCTCGAAACTTCTGTGTCACAGTACTACCCCTAGCTCCGGGGTTTGCTCATGAATTCATTGCAAGGCGGTGAATTCGTCTTCACCCGGGATTTCCCGCTCTGCAGGGTAAGAAAGCCAAACCAATGTGGCGCCGGCCGAAGAGTCGTGATAGGTGAATGTGCCTGCATCGGTTACTGCCGTTTCGACCGCCGGTGTGCTGAAATGGAAGCTGCGGATGCCAAGAAAACAAGCCAGCGCCACCAAAACCAGCCCGGTGGCAGGCACTAGCAGCCGTTGCCAAAGCGCCAGCACACCCACCGGCGCCTCGTCGCGTCCAGCCCTATCCACCCGGCGGATGTCCCGCTCGATCTTGGACCAATAGAATTCTCGCGTTTCGGGCAGCGTGATGCCCTGTTCAAACCCGGCAACCGCTTCCCGGGTTTGGCTCAATTCGGCAAATAAAGAGGCCGCCTCCGGGTCACGCCCCAGCCGCTCGACAACCTGGCGCGCTTCGGCTTCGGACAGTTCCCCATCCAAATGAGCCTGAAGTTTAAGTTGTTCCTGATACTCCATCATCTCCAGTTTTCCTTTTTTATTTCCGCCAGCAGAGCTGCCAGCTTCCGGCGCGCATAAAACAACCGGGACATCACTGTGCCAATTGAGCAGCCCATCACTTTTGCTATCTCTTTATATTCCAGTTCTTCGAACTCGTGCAACACCAGCACCGTTCGATGTTCATAAGACAATTGACTCAATGCTCGGTCGATACGCTGCCGCAATTCGCTCCGTTCCAAACCCGCCGTCGGGTTGGAGGTCACGACCGGCATTTGGCGCTCTACCCCGCCGGATTCCTCGTTCATCTCCTCGATGGACTCGGTCCGCTGGCGCTTTTGCTTGCGCAACTGATCCAGGCACAGATTGATGACGATCCGCGTTATCCACGTGCCGAAACTGGATTCGCCCTGGAACTGTGCCAACCGCTGCCAGGCCTTGACCCATGCTTCTTGAGAAAGATCAACGGCTTCTTCTTCATTCCGCATCATACTATAAGCCCGCGCGTAAATCTTGTCGCGATGCCGGGCGACCAGCTCCTCGAAGGCAGCCATGTCTCCCCGCTGCGCAGCGCGCACGCAGGTCTGATCATCTGCGGACGAATGACCTTTATCTGTCATCGGTTCGACGGACCCTGGCCGAGGGATATTCAACACATCGGGACCCGGTTTGGGTTCCGTAATTCCTCCTACAAAACGTCTCCTGCCTTCTATGCCGTTGGTGGCTTGGTAGCATGCTCTTCGGGCCTTAGAGTTTTCCTTTGGTCGAGGGCAAGCGTCCGGCGATGCGCGGGTCCTTTTGACAGGCGGCATCCACGGCGCGCGCAAAGGCCTTGAAGAGGGCTTCGGTAATATGATGTGGCTCATCCCCATACAACAGCTCCACATGAAGATTGCAGCGCGCTGCGTTGACGAACCCTTGGAAGAATTCGCGAGCCAGCCCAAATCGAAAAGCGGAGGACATGTCCTGTGTTTTCTCGGATTTGGTAAGTCTTTTGTAGGCAAAAACATCCAGACCACGCCAGACCAGCATGGGCCGCCCGCTAAAGTCAATGACGCACCGGGCCAGGCATTCGTCCATCGGGACGTAGGCCTCACCCGCAGCGGGGTTACGGGGCTCGAAACCCGTCCCATACCGTCTGATGCCCGTTTTATCGCCCAAAGCCATGGCAAAGGCCTCTCCCAGCACGATGCCGCAATCCTCGACGGTGTGATGGGCATCAACGCCCAGGTCACCGCGGCAACGGAGCGTCAGATCAACCACCGCATGCCGGGCGAACAAGGTCAACATATGGTCGAAGAAGGGGAGCCCGGTTTGGATGGAGGCCCTGCCTTTGCCGCTGATTCTGAGTTGGGCTTTGATGTCGGTCTCGGTCGTTGTACGCCGGACCTGGGCTTGCCGCTTTATCATCGGGCGATTTTGTAGCAGAGAATCCCGCCAAAAACAAATCCGGAAACGCCGGAAGGACATTTCAGCATGCTCTGGGGCCGCGTCGGCCCCGCTCAGAACTCGATAGCCTCGTTCATCTGGCCGCATTGCGAGCATCGCGAGCGGTCCACATCCGGGTCATCGGTATAGACATAACCGCAGCGCCTGCAGCGGAAGATACGGTCTGCGCTGGCGGTCGGCTCGAAACGGCGCCTGCGCAGTTCGGCATAGACGGCCACCAGGGTGAGAGCCGCGAGCAAGACCACCACATAGAGCAGGATCAACGTAGGAATCGGCATGACTCGATTTAGTGTGGTGAATTCTGGCTCTTGCCCGCAGACGCGCCCAACAGGGTGCGCCATTTAAATACCAACTCGCCCCAGACCAGGCCTGATAAGGCGCCAACCGGGGTCGAGGCTGTATCGTGCCGCTCGGGCTCAAAACGAGCCGCTCGGGCTTGACGCATTGCCTGTGCGTCGGCTTCTTTGAGTCCACTGCTCACCAATAAGGTTAATGAGACTGGCGTTCCCTGGGCATTCACCATGATTTGCACCACAGTGTTTGTGAGCAAATCGGCATTTGTCCAGGAGGGCAGTTCAACGGGCGTCAATAAAAGCCGGTTGGCCAGCGCCCCATCCACCTGAAGGCTTGAGTGCTCCGGCAACTCAGCGGAAACGATCTCGGGCATCTTCAACTCCAGTTTAAGGTGGATGCCGGCTTGGGAGAACCAGGGCGGATTGGTTTCGGCAAATTGGTTGAACAGGGCGCCGAGCTGGCTGACCTCCAGCTCCAGCCACCGCGGCGGTTCGGACCATGCAAACTGCTGAAATTCCTGACGCGGGGCCATGAGCCAACCCGGACCCGAAAAACCATGGCGATGCGGCAAGGCGAAAAGAGTCGGGTCCATCCAGGTCAGCAATTCGGACGAATTTGTCGGCGCCAGCCGCAGATTCGCTCCTTTGGCGGCCTGGCGAGAGGCCGGTTCATGGCGTGCCCCGAGCCAAAAGATAAAACCCACCTGTGCGCCGCAAACCAAGGCTATCAGCGTCAGCCAGCGTCCGCGCGACCAGCCCCGGGCGGTCCCTGCCGCTGGGCCCATGGCCTGGCTGCCGGAGTTCGGAGCGCTCATGGATGCGGCCCCAGCGGGCGAGGCAAGGTGGCCAGCCAGGCCTCGGGGATGCCGGCGTCGCGCGCCAGCAACGTCAGGTGAATCAGCGATTTGAAACTAACGCTTTCGTCGGCCTGCACCAGGAGCGTCAGGGGCTGGGGAGATTGTTTTGCCGCTTCCCGCAGCCTGCCGCGCAACTGGTTTTCGTCGATGATTTGGTCTTCGAAATACAGGCGTCCACCCGAATCGACAGCCACCGAGACGGTCGGTTTGTCAGTGCCAGGCAAGTCGCCCGCGTAAGGCAATTGCAGCCGGACGCCGGGAGTATAAACCAGCGAACTGACCATCCACAGAATCACCAAAAGAAAAAACACCGCCGCAAACGGGGCTGCATCCAGTTGGCCGCGGAAGATGCGCGCATTACGGGGAAACTTCATTGGCTCTCAACCTTGGCTTCTTCGGAGACGATATTCACCGCCTCGGTCGCCGCCCGTTCCATATCCAGGACAATTGAGTTGACGCGGCTGACAAGGTAATTATAGGCCGCATGGGCTGGGATGGCGACGGCCAGGCCCGCAGCCGCGCACACCAGGGCCTGCCAAATGCCGCCTGCCAAATCACCGACATGCGCATAGAGGCCCTGTTGCTGCATCGAGGCAAAGGTCTGGATGAAGCCCAGCACCGTCCCCAGAAGCCCCAGCAAAGGCGCCAGTTGGGCGATGGTGGCCAGCAGATTGAGCTTTTCCTCCAGACGCGGGACCTCCGCCAACCCCGCTTCATCGAGGGCCTCGCGCACCCGCTCCCGCCCGTGGCCCCGGTTGAGGATGGCCGTCTTTACCAGCCGCGCCACTGGGCCTGGGGTGGCATCGCAAATCGAGAGCGCCTCGACCACATTGTTGCGCTTGAGCACCGTGCGCACACCATTGAGGAATTCCGTCGAGTTGATCTGCGCCCTATGGCAGTGGAGGAATCGCTCAATAAAAACCACTACCCCAACCGCGCTGGTCAGCAGGATCAAATAAAGGACCGGTCCCCCATGGGACAATAACACCGGCAATGTCAGCATGGGTTCTTTATATGTTTTTGCCGCCTGCGTTCAAAGGCCAAAGTGTGCACGCTCACTGAATGGTGAGGCGCCGTTTGTGCCTCCGTTGCCCGCAAAAGTGCTACAAAAATCTCCGTTCCCTTCGTTTCCTCCTGTTTCTTTCTGCATGTTTCCGGCTTAGACTGGCCGGCAGGATGAACACCTTGGCTATGCATGAATTCCACCAGGCGCTCGGGGCCGGCTTTGGGAGCTTAAATAACGCCGAGTTGGTGACCTGTTATGGCGATACATCGAGCGAATATCGCGCCCTGCGCGAAGGCGCCGGTGTTCTGGATTTGAGCTTTCGCAGCCGGCTCTGCCTGGCAGGCGGCGACCGGCTCCGTTTTCTGCATGGCCAGGTTACCAACGACATCAAGGGTTTGCGCCCCGGCCAGGGTTGTTATGCGGCGTTGGTGAACGCCAAGGGGAAAATGGAAAGCGACCTGAACGTGTTCTGTTTAGCGGATGAGTTGCTGCTCGATTTCGAGCCTGGGCTTGGCGCGATGGCAGCCCAACGGCTGGAAAAGTACATCGTCGCTGATGATGTGCAGGTTGTGGATGTTGCCGCATCCTATGGCCTGCTAAGCGTCCAGGGGCCTCGGGCCGAGCAAGCCATCAACGAACTCAAAATCTTTCCCGCTGTTCCAACTCAAAACTGGACCTCAGTCAGCTTGCGTGATCAAACCCTCGGTGAACTTTGCCTTATAAATCATTCACGGCTGGATTCGGCCGGGTTTGATTTGTTCGTGCCGGTTGCGGCGCTCGCTGCGGCGGCAGACAAACTCCTGGCGGCGGCGCGTGTTATGGGCGGGCTGGCTTGCGGTTGGGAAGCCTTCGAGACGCTTCGTATCGAGAATGGCATTCCCCGGTTTGGCGTGGATATGGATGACACGAATTTCCCCCAGGAAAGCGGCATTGAAGCCACAGCGGTCAGTTACACCAAAGGCTGCTATATCGGCCAGGAGGTCCTCAACCGGATTCACACCATGGGCCATGTGAACAAGCAATTGCGCAGCTTGCGCCTGCCCGGCGCCGTGACGGCCCTCCCATCGCGGGGCGATAAGCTTTATCACCAAGGCAAGGAAGTGGGCTATGTGACTTCGAGCGTCCAGTCCCAGCGGCTGAAGGCCGGCGTCGCTTTGGGCTATGTGCGAAAAGAATGCAATCAACCCGGCACAGAACTCGAATGGCGTGCCGGCCCCGGAACTGCCGGCGCCCTCTGCGTCATCGAGCCTTTCTCCAAATCGACCTAAAGCGGCTCCTTAAGCAATGTGATGAACTGTTTCATCGCCGGCGAAAGAACCTTGCTTTTCTTGTAGATGAGACCCAAGTCGCGGGAATATTTGCCGTCCAAAGGAACCGCCACCAGCGTCCCGTTTGCCACCTCACGCCGCACCGTGGGCTCCGGCACAACAGCCACGCCCGAATCGACTTCAACCACGCGCTTCAGGATTTCAATATTGTCAAATTCGCGGAAGTGTTCGGCTTTCACCCCTTCGTGCTTGAATATCCTGTCAAGGGCCCTGCGGGTGGGGATGTCGCGCTCGAAGCTGATGAGCCTCTGGCCATTCAGCGCCTTGAGCTTGATGCTTTTTAATGACGCGAAGGGGTGTTGGGGATGGCAGATCAGAACCAAAGGGTCCTTTCGCAACGACACCAGCTCCAGATTCGGATCGCGGTTCGGATAAGCGACAATGCCCAGATCGACAGCATTGCTCTTCACATCTTCATAAACCTGGTTGGAGCGGCGATACTCGATATGGGCGTTGACGTGCGGATAGTCCTTTAGCAATCGGCGCACATACGGCGGCAGTTCGTGAAGGCCGATGCTATAAACCGTCGCGATGCGCAGCTTGCCGGAGATGTCGTTCTTGACGTCCTTGAGCTTGGTCTCCAGGGCGTCAAATGTCTTGGTGATCTCTTTGCTCTTATCATACAGGACCTGCCCTTCCGGGGTGAGGTGGAAATGTTTCCGGCTCCGTTCGACCAGCAGTGAACGAAACTCCCGTTCCAGGGCGCTGATGGTTTGGCTGACCGCTGATTGGGTGACGTTGTTGATCTGGGCGGTCTTGGTAAAACTCTCCGTCTCAGCCAGGTCGCAAAATACTTTCAAACTTTCGATTTGCATAAGAACATTCAATAGAAAACCCCGTCTAAGGTCAAGGCTCGCGGCAATCAATCGCAGCCGGGGCGGTGAACCGCGCAGCGGTGCCGCGCAGGTAGACTTGGCCCTCGACCCAAACATGGTTCGGTTTTCAGGCGTCGCTACGCGATGCAGTGGAGTTTGGCCATTTTCATAACGATCTCATCTCCCTTTGTCGGAAACTTTGTCTGAAACTCGGTATGTCTGGGCAAACACCTGTGCCAGAGTAACCAGCGAGGCTGGCGGGCCAGACAGGGCATTAGCCTCTACACTCACCTGGAACACCTGGGACTGGCCGCATTCTGAGCGCCTTCTGGAATAGCCGACCCTGGCGAGAGCCGGATGGGGGAAATCTCCACGCCCGGTTCGACTAGGGAGAGGGAAGCGGCGGTCATTGGTCCTCGGGCCCGCTTCCCTTTCTACTCTACTTTCTTTCTGCATGTTTCCAGCTAAGTGCTCACTTTAAACAGCAGGACATCCCCATCGCGTACCACGTAATCGCGGCCCTCGATCCGGTAGCGGCCCGTTTCACGCGCATGATGCACCGAGCCCTGCTTGACCAGGTCCTCCCAGTTGACGGTTTCGGCCTTGATAAAGCCACGTTGGAAATCGCTATGAATTGTTCCGGCGGCTTTGATGGCGGTATCTCCCGCGTGAAGGGTCCAGGCCCGCACTTCTTTTTCATTAACAGTAAAAAACGTGCGCAATCCCAGCAGATGATAGGCGCTGCGGATGAGGGCTGAGAGGCCTGACTCCTGCACCCCAAGCGCTTTGAGGTATTCCTGCCCCTCGGATGGGCTCAAGTCCCCCAGGTCGCTTTCGAGTTGGGCGCAGACCGCTATCGTTTCGCACGCGTGGTGCGCGCGGCCATAATCGCGCACCTGGTTTACGCGCGGATTGCTTGCAGCAGCCGCCAGCTCAGATTCTTTGAGATTTGCCGCAAATATCGTCGGCTTATCTGTGAGCAGAAAAAAGCTGCGGACAATGGCCTTCTCATCCGGGGCAAGCGGGGTAGCGAGCGTGTTGGCCGGTTTGCCTGCATTCAGGTGCGCCCCGAGTTGTTCGAGCAGGCGCGCCTCAAGCAGCGCCTGCTTCTCCCCGCGTTTGACATCGCGCCCGATTTTCTCGAGGCGCTTACGCACCGTCCCCAAATCCGCCAGCACCAATTCGGTCGAGACGATTTCGATGTCACGCAGCGGGTCGATGGCGCCGGTGACGTGGACAATGTCCGGGTCGTCGAAACAGCGGACCACATGCACCAGGGCATCGACCTCGCGGATATGGCTGAGGAACTTATTGCCAAGCCCCTGCCCTTGCGATGCGCCTTTGACCAGGCCCGCTATATCCACGAATTCGATCGTGGTCGGGATCAGGGTGTTGACCTTGGCGATCTCGGCCAGCGGCTGCAGGCGTTCGTCAGGAACGGTTACCACGCCTAGGTTGGGGTCAATGGTGCAGAAGGGGTAATTCTCCGCCGGGGCCTTATGCGAGCGCGTGAGGGCGTTAAACAGCGTCGATTTGCCAACGTTCGGAAGCCCGATGATTCCTGCCTTCAGCATGGGAACAGGATACCCAAAAGCGCAGAAAAGAAACACGCTGAAAAACGGCTCTCAGGTCCTGGCCATCGCCAGCCGGATTAGCCTCATCAGGTCGCTGTATGTCTCGACCGCCTCGAACTCAGGGAATTGGCCCTTCACGTTGTCCGGCGCGCGGAACAGAAACCCCACATGGGCTTCGGTGAGCATGGTCGTATCGTTGAACGAGTCACCGGCCGAAATGACGTGGTAGTTGAGCAGCTTGAACGCGGCGACCGCCCGTTGCTTCTGTTCCGGCACACGCAATTGATAATCCACAATCCGATCGTTTTCTGTCACCAATCGATGGCACAGCAGCGCCGGCCAGCCCAGTTGGCGCAGCAGCGGTGCTGCAAACTGCTCGAAGGTATCGGACAGGATGATGACCTGGACCATGGCACGAAGTTCATCGAGGAATTCTTTCGCCCCGGCCAATGGCTCAAGTTGCCCAATAACCCTTTGGATATCTGCTAGTTTCAACCCGTGGCGGTCCAGTATTGCCAGGCGCCCTCGCATCAGTTTGTCGTAATCGGGTTCGTCACGGGTTGTGCGGCGCAGTTCCGGGATGCCGGTCTTCTCGGCAACCGCTATCCAGATTTCCGGTGTCAGCACCCCTTCCATATCCAATGTGACAATTGACTGTTTCACCGGTGGGCCCTCCGGAGCAATGTCAGCCCGGCTTTGCCGCCTTCAGCTCGATATGTAAATCGCGTAACTGGCGCGGCGACACCGGGGCGGGCGACTCGGTCATCAGGCAAGTGCCTTTGGCAGTCTTGGGAAAAGCAATAACGTCCCGAATGCTCGGAGTGCCGCAGAGGATGGCTATCATCCGGTCAAAGCCCAGGGCGATGCCGCCGTGGGGCGGAGCGCCGTACTTAAAAGCATCCAGCATGTAGCCAAAGCGCAGGCGGGTCTCCTCGGGCGGGATTTGCAACACCTCCTCGAAGACCATCTTCTGCACATCGGGCTGGTGAATGCGGATCGAGCCGCCGCCCAATTCGACTCCGTTGACGACTACGTCGTAATGCTGGCCGCGGACTTTCTTCGGTTCGTTTTTGAGGAGGGGAATATCCTCGGCAACCGGCGCTGTGAAGGGATGATGTGTCGAGTACCAGCGATTCTGTTCTTTATCAAAGCTCAACAATGGAAAATCGACAACCCACAGAAAATCGAAACGCCCGGCGGGAATATCGAGCCGCCCCTGCGCTTTGAGCAGATCGGCGCAATAGAGCCGGATTTTGCCCAGAATCTCACACGCCGCGAGCCACTGGTCTGCCGCAAAAAGAATCAAGTCGCCTTCGGCGATATTCAATTTTTGTGCCAGGGCCGCTCTTTCGGTTTCGTTGAAAAACTTGACGATTGGCGATTTCCATTCGCCGCCTTCGATCTTGATAAAGGCCAGGCCTTTGGCGCCGAGGCTTTTGGCCAGCTCGGTCATGGCGTCGATTTGGCCCTGAGTGGCTCCCGCCAGGCCCTTGGCATTGATTGCCTTGACCACCCCGTGATTGGCAATTGCCCCGCTGAATACCTTGAAGGTGCTCCCACGAAATTCCTCGGTAAAATCGGCTAACCCAATTCCGAACCGTGTATCGGGCTTGTCAATGCCGTAGCGATTGATGGCTTCCTGGAAGGTGATTCGCTTGAACGGGACCGGCACATCGATGTTGAGAGCAATCTTCCAGACGCGTTGCAGCAACCCTTCGACCAAGCGGTAAATGTCCTCCCGATCAATGAAGGACATTTCAATATCGATTTGTGTAAATTCGAGCTGCCGATCGGCGCGCTGGTCTTCATCGCGAAAGCATCGGGCCAACTGGTAATAACGCTCGATGCCGCCGACCATGAGGATTTGTTTGAACTGCTGCGGCGATTGCGGCAGGGCGTAGAATGTGCCCGGCTCACGGCGGTTGGGCACCAAAAACTCGCGCGCGCCCTCCGGTGTGCTCTTAAAGAGAATCGGGGTTTCGACTTCCACAAAACCCTGCTCGTCCATGTAACTGCGGGTCGCGATGGCCACTTTGCTGCGCAATCGGATGTTGCGCGCCATCTCAGGCCGGCGCAAATCCAGGTAACGGTACTTGAGCCGCAATTCCTCGTTCACCTTGCTGGCCACCTCCGGGTCATCCACCGGAAACGGCAGCACCTCGGCGTAGTTCAATAATTCGAGCGACGACACCGCCACTTCGATTTCGCCTGTGGGAATTTTTGGATTGCTGGTTCCGGTTGGGCGCTGGCGGACCTTGCCGGTGACCCGGACAACGCACTCGCTGCGCAGGGCCGCGGCCCGCTCAAACAGGTCCTTCGGCAGGTCCGATGGGTCGAACACTGTTTGAGTGCGCCCTTCGCGATCCCGAATATCAATAAAAATGACCCCGCCCAAGTCGCGTCGGGAATGGACCCAACCGGCTAAAGTGACGGCCTGCCCAATGTTCACCGGGCGCAGTTCATTGCAATGATGCGTGCGTTTCATCTTAATGGATAAACCAGGAGGCAGGAGCCAGGTGCGCCGGCAGCCCTTCCCCAATCCAAAAGCGAGGGCGCATAGTGCCGGGAGTAATGAGGAATTCAAAGACAATTCTACAATCTGCGGCGGCTCGCCGCGACTACGACCGACTCGCATCGGCTTCGGGGACTATCGAACCAATCGTGGTTGTTCACTCCCGCGGCCGGTTTTTGCGGCGCTCGGTAAAAAGCCCAGTCTTGCCTCGGAAAATCCTAGGGCTGGCCTCCCTTGATCCCCTCAAGCAGCTATGGCACTTCTCATCATTACGCAGAATCACCCAGGCATCGGTCTCGCCTTATTAGGGCTGGCCGGTGCGCAGTTTGGAGTTCTGCGCTTGAATAAACAAACAAAGGAAAGCAAATGAAGAAATCAAACCTACTCGTCCTGGCCGCGGTGGCATCGTCCTGTCTCGTAATTGGACCAGCCAATGCGCAGCAGCTCTTCAAAGCCGAAGTAAACACGGTCAGTGTCATGACCAATGATTCCGGGGGATTATCCTATAGCCATTATGGCAATCGGCAGATCATTTCCGATGCGGCTGCGGCATCAGGATTAACCGACCTGACCGGGCTTCGACTGGTTTATAACCTGACAGCAGATGATTTGGAGGTGGTGAGCGGAACGAACGACACCCTCATCGCTACCCCGATCGCCTTTTCGGGCGGCGTTGCCCTTGCCAAAACCAATGGGACAGTTGTCGAGCGTCTATCCTGGGTGTTTTTGGGAACCAACACCGTAGCCGCCGGCACGCTGAGAGCAAGAGAAACCTCGCATTTCGGGACAAGTAACGAACTCACGCATTTCTCATTGATCGGCAGCTTGCAGTTTGCAAGTCCGGCCAGCGACACCAACGGCGCAGCGATCTACTCCGGGAATATCTCAGCCGGGCCGTTTGCCGGTCCCGATCATGACGACCGGAGTCATGGTGAGCGTGGTCATGGTGAGCATGGTCATGGTGACTAAAGCGCAACCTGCAAATCGTCCCCTACTTTGGCGCTGAACGCGGATAGTGAGCGCACGAGAGAGGGTTCAGCCCAGGCTGGGCCCCCTCTCAGGGCACTCGCAGGCGGTAGAACAGGGCCGGGGAGTTGGTCGCCGTGTTATCCGTGAACGAGGCGCCGCCACTATCGAGCGGCAGGATTTGCAGCAGTTGCCAGTCCGATAAGTTCGTGGAGGACAGCACGGAGACCTGGGTTGCGCCAGGGCAAGCAATCGCAAATTGGACTTTGCCATCCGGGAGGATGGTCACTGAGCCTGGGGTGACGGTCGGAGCGTCAATGATGCTAAAGGGCGCCTGGCTAAGAGCCGATAAGGCCGCGTTAGTCGTGCTGGAGACTTGGATCGAGTAATCGCTACCGGGGACGATGTCAAAACCAGGCTGCCACTCATAAGCCCCATTGCTGGGCACGTTGGCAGCGATATTTTTTACGAGGGCGCCGCTCTTGTAGAGGTCAATATTGATGTTTTCCGCCAGATCATCGCTCCAACGGATGAAGTATTGCACTCCGCGCTGTAAGGCCTCGCCGCCGTTGGGGAAGGTCAGGCTGATAAATGGCGGCACGGTCTGAAAGGCGCCATCTGACCAGTCGCTGGCGCCGCCTTCGTTGATCGTCTTGGCCCGGTAATAATAAGTCGTATTGGGCGCAGCGCCGTTCCAAACGTAATAGGCATCAGTCTGATAAGAGACTGAGACGAGGTTGGAGGAGAAATCGGCGTTGGTGGAGATTTGGAGTTGGTAGGAGCGAGCGAAGCCTTTGGGGGACCAGGAGAGCAAGACGGGCAAGGCATGGTTTACCGAGTACGTGTTCCCGGTTGTCGCGAGCACCGGCGCAACCACGTCATACGGCTGAATGCCGGGGTAATTCTCGACTTGGTCCAACAGCGGGGGATAGGGGACATCAGGAATGTCCGGATAGCAGAAGATGAACTCGCCAAAATCGTTGCCTTGGGTGGTGAGCGTGACCGCCGCGCTCAGCTTCTGAGTGACCGGATTATAGGTCGTTGATTGCGGAAGGAACAACCCCTGCCCGGTCGTCTGCCGGTAATAGACCGTAAGGTTGGTGGGGTCGGAGAAGCCAAAGCTCTGCGCATCGAAGTTTATTACCCCTCCCAGCGTGACGATGGCGTTTTCGGTCAGGCTCACCCGCACGGGTAAGACACGCGGCTCCTTCCCCTGGAACAACGGGTACACAGGCGCGTAGGGGCTGCGTGTGACGGTCAGGATGTTGTAGCCGCCCGCGCCATTCTGCACGTCGATCGAGACGCCGGTCTGGCCAAAGCTGTAGCTGTTGCCGTTGGCCAATTCGAGAACCGAAACGGTTGTTGCCTGCGACTCTGGAGGGTAAGGAAAGCGGAAAGAGCGATAGCTGACGACATTGGTATCATCAAATTTCATCTGGAACACCACATTGGTTCCAGCGACTTCGGTGCAGGCGGCTGTCGTGATGTCCGGAAGCCCGCCCCAGCCGATAAAGGTGTTGCCGTTGGCCATGCGCTGGGCGCTGCCCTGGAAAGGTCCGGAAATGCCGGGGTTCGGGGTGTAAGTCCAGATGCGGGTGGCAATTTTGTTGGTTTCATCCAAAGCATATTCCTGGATTCGTGAAGTGCTGGCGGTTTGGCCGAACTGGCTGTTGTTATAGAGTAAAACATCTCCATTGGGCAGCCGGTTAATGTCATGGCTCTGAAAATCACGGATGCCTTCCTGCTGCGACACTCCCACAAAGGTGAATTGGTTCTCGACTCCCCCCAGGTGCCACAGAATGGCCCCGGTCTGCCGGCTGATCTTTTTGACCCAATCAGGAGTGCTCACCACGAGGTTGCCGTCGGTGTCCAGGAACACGCAGTTGAGGTGGAACTCCGAAATGACCGAAGCCGTTGAGTTGACCCACTGGCTGGTAAAGGGATAGTGGTCCCACGCGCGCCACTGGAAAACCACGTGGCGCTGCGCATCCAACTCCTGAATGACCGCGCCCGAGACTATGGCAGCGGGATTGCCGCCGGGGACAACCTGGCTCATATCCACCTGGCTGAGGTAATACCCGATCAGGAGCACATCTCCATTGGGCAACATTTGAAAGTCGTGCGCCTCGGCAACATACCCGTTTCCGGCCTGAATGGTCTCCTTTGGCGAATAATTCTGGTCGAGGATTTGGTGAACGACATCGCCGCCCCCGGTGTAGCTCAAGGCGTGAATCTGCTGGGCGTAGTGAAGATAGCCATTGGGCAGCACCTTAAAATCCCAGCAGGCATTGGTGAGCTTTTGATACCAAACCGGGGTGCCGTCATTAGTGAGGACCATCGCATAGTAACCGACACCGGGCGCGGGCAGGCTCACCCCTTGAAAGATGCAGCCATCCGCCACGGCTGCCGGATAATTGGTGGTGACTGTGAGGGTCGGGAAATCAGCCGGCAGTTGGGCGCTTGCCCTAAAGCAAAGCAATCCAGCCAGGGCTGCCAAGATACAGGTGGTCGGGTGTTTCATGAAAAATTCGTCCTCTGCACAGGTTCAGGCCAGCCGGGCTTCAAGGGCTGGCCGGACTCCAGTTTTGACCGAGGATGCCAAAATCATTGAAATCGACTTTGCCGTCGCCGTTGAGGTCACCGGGCAGCCCGGATTGTTGCTGAAGCCAATTGCCCGTCAGGATGCTTAGGTCCAGAAAGTCCACCCGGCCATCCAGGTTCAAATCGCCCACCGGCGAGCTGAACAGGGTGATATTGGCCAAATAGACATTGCCGCTTGAACCGCCGAGGTTAAAGAGCAGATTGGCGGAAAAATCAGAGGGCTGCTGCATGGTGAAACGGTAGCGGTAATGCGCGAGGTTAGGCGTCAGGAACGGGGGACTGATCTGGCTGTAATCAGTAAAGGGCAAGGCGCTTTGCGCGAGTCCCACTCCGATATAACGGGGCTGGTCCGACCAGGCATCAAACTGCAGCACGTACTGTCTGCCCTGAACCAGAGCCAGGCTGCTTTGGGCCACTTGCACGGCTGTCAGGCTCGCGCCTCCATCGACAATAGAAACTTCCGCACCGCTGCTGCTGGTGTCCCAAGCCGCATCCCCTTGGCCGCTGAGATACAAAGCCCAATCCACCACCTCTTGAGAAAAATCGCCATTTTGCACCAGGTTCGACCCGGGAGGAACGATGTTTACGCTGACGCTTGCCTCATTGGAAAAGGGGCTTTCCACGCCATTCTTACTGACCGCCGTGACGCGGAAATAATAAAGCGCATTCTGCAGGTTGGATAATTGCTTGAGGGTTGTGACAGATTCGGCCAGCACATTGGTCGGGTGGGGGGAAGGTCCACCGTAAATCCGGTAGTAGGCCACGTTCGTGTCTCCGAACTTGTTAAAAATCAGCGTGAGATTATCCACCTGCGGCTCGAGTATGAGATAAGGGACGGCCACCACGCCGTTCCAAGGCAAACGAAATGCGCGGTAGGCATCCGAACCTGGCACCATGCTCAATTCAAAATGTTTCACGCCGTTGGTATCGACTTCAATGGCCTTGGGATAATACGGGCGGACAAAGTTAATGAGGGTGTTGCCGCTGGGCAGACGCTGGGCGTTTCCCAGCCAATAGGTGTAGGCATCCGGTGTATCGCGATATTGCCAGACCAAAGTGGCGATCATGTTGGTCAAATCCAGTTGGTACTCCACAGCTCGGGATATTAGAGGAGTATGGTAATTGCCATTATCAAACACCATATAATGCCCGTTACCAAGGGCGCTGATGTTGTGCTGAAAACTGGTCCCATTGAATGAGTCATTGGTAAACGTAAAGCTGCTGCGCGCGCCGCTCAGGCGCCAGATGATGTCCCCGGAATTGTGGTCGATTTTGGTCACCTCGCTCAGGTGGCGGGCCGATACGAGGATATTGCCATCCTCGTCGATGTCGATGCCGTTCATGTGGGGGAAATCCGTGTTGCCGTTCTCATCGGAAATATTGTAGTTATCCCAGGCCCGCCACTGGAGGATCTGGTCGCCCGCTGCGGTGAACTCCTGGACCACGGTTTCCCGCACAATGGAATTGGGATAGCCATTGGTCACATATTTGGTCATATCGACGATACTGTTCTGGTAGCCGATCATGAAATAAGTGCCATCGGGCTGGATTTTCAGCTCATGACCGTCGGTGAGATAGCCGTTTGTGGTGAGATAAGTCTTTAGATAATTGAAGTTTTGGTCAAAAGCCGGAAAGCCGGTATCGTCGGAAAGGCACCAGGTAATCATCCCGTTTTTCTGGATTTTGAAATCGTACATGCGTCCCCGGCTGTACCAGACAGGCAGGCCATTGTTATCCATGATCATGGTATAAGGAGGGACGCCGTCCAAACCGTTCTCTAGGAAAAGGTCTCCAGGAGAAGGGTTGGTGTTGGAAGTGATGACAACCTGTGGAAAATCGCTTGGCACGGAAACCCCGTTGCTCATCAGCACCGCTTTGGTGGCGAGCCGGCTGCTTGGGGCCGCAGGGGGTGGCTGGGTGATGGCGTCATCCGAAACCAGGGTTGCCCAATCGGAGCGGTAGGCGCCGCGCACCGCCAAGGGCAAGGTGCCGGGCATCGGCGCAGTCACCATGAACTGGTATTGATACGGCTGCACATTCCCCGCCGCTCCGGGCTCGACCTGCGGATTCAGCGTAACGGTCACCAACTCGTTCATGGCGAAATACGTCTCCATCACGAACATCACCGTTTTGCCGTCACTGGCCACCCGGGCGGTTCCGGTGTGCAATCCGCTTTGCGCTCCGCTCACACTGATAAAGCCTGACGCCAGATTGGTTACCTGTGCCGGGGTGATACCCACAAAGCGGACCAATATATAACGCGTCTGCTGGGAAACATACGGGGAGCCTGGCATCGGTGATAAATACAGATAACCTGCCTGGCGGGCAGGACTCTGGCCTAAAAGGCAATGCGGCGCCCAGAGCAGGGCAAGCGCTAGGACTGTGACACAGAAGTTTCGAGACAGAGGGCCTCTTCTCCCGACCTCTGTCCTGCAAAGGAGGAGAGGGAATTGCTTTCCTATGCGCGTGACGAACCTTAGTTGCCAGTTTACTAGTGCAAAAAACAGAAGAAATCGCCTCAGCATAGACCTAAGGGCTTCGTACCCGGTAAAACCGCATTTGATTAGTCCCCACCGGCTCGCTGTGATTGCCACTGGAATCCCCTGTATCAACCCATGGGCCATCTATGGCATCGGCGCTCTGCAGCTCCCCGCCATTGAACAGCACGGTCATCACGCCATTTTGAAGCGTTGTGCCGAGGATCGAGGGACCAACGGGGCCTGCAACAAAAATGGGCCGGATAGGGCTCTCGGCAAATGCGCTCACCACTCCGCCTCGGCTGAGGTTAGCAGACACCCTCACGTTGGCCGCTTCGCTGAGTTGCAAGGCGCACAGTGTTCCCGCCGGACCGGGGATAGCCGCAGGCACTGTCGGGTCCCATAAGCCGCCCAATTCCAATGTAACGCCGCTCGAATTCAGTCCGGGCAGGGTATCGTTGGGCCTGTCCGCAGGATTAGCAAGTGGTGTGTAATCACTCGCACTCCAATCGATATTGGTCCCAGCACCGGCCAGAATATGATCCCGGAATGAGGCAGGAAAAATCCCGTAGCCTGTGGCTCCGGCCTTGCTCTCTCCACGTATAAACCCGCAGATGCCCACGATTTGGCCGCGATCGACCGAGACATCCAGCGCAAAAGCCCTAACGAGTTCGCCAGCGGTGCACTCATAGGTGATCCAGGCAACCCCGTTGCTGTTTTGCACCGAGACGCGCACCTCGCACCAGGCGGGAGCAGCTAAAAGCAATCCAATGCAAAATCCCAGAAGTGTTCCCCTTTGCATCATGGGAATCCCATGGTTGCACAGGGCTTCTGGTTTCCAAGTAACCTGGTTGGCTGATGCACACGACAAAGGACGCGACGTAAGGCAATCAGGTTACACATCCGCGCAAATCTGCCAAATCAGCGAGTCCTGCTCCTTAAGGCATCCACAACGCCGCGCACGGCCCTCTCATCGGTTGTCTTCCAATTGAACTCCGGCGGGTGCAAGCTCCCGCCCATGAATACCCGCAAGTTGCGGTAGGTCATGCGGCTTTCCACTGCGGCCCGGACGCTCAGATGCACTTCGTTGATGCCTGTCTCCGCTACGATTCGTTCTATATTGCGCGGCGTAATGCCGCCGCCCGGCAGAATAATGATGCGCCCTGCGGCCTGCTTTTGGAGAGCGGCGATCTGCTCGAGGCCTTCCAGGCAAGAGGCCTCCTGGCCGGAGGTCAGCACGCGGTCGATTCCCAGGCCGATCAATTCTTCCAGCCCCTTTTGCGGGTCGCGGCACATATCGAAAGCGCGGTGAAACGTCACATTCAGTGGCCGGGCCAAGGCAACCAACTCGGTGGCGCGCGCGCGGTCGATGTCGCCCTCAGCGGTGAGGCATCCAAAGACCACTCCATCGGCCCCGAGGTCCTTGGCCGCCCGGATGTCCTCGCGCATGACTTCGAATTCCTCGTTCGAATAAAGGAAATCTCCTCCGCGGGGCCGGATCATGACCTGCAACCCGATCTTGAGTCCGCGCCGAACAATTTTAATGCAGCCAGCACTCGGAGTGGTGCCCCCTTCGAGGAGGTTATCGCAAAGCTCGACACGGTCGGCCCCACCCCGCTGGGCCGCAAAGGCGCCGGTGGCCGAATCGACGCAGATTTCAACGCGCATCATGAGCGGCATCGTAGCAATCCAGGAACGGTATGGAAGTTTTCTTGTCAGACAAACACCTATTCCAAATTGAGAGTTTATCCGAATGCAATTTGACGGCGCTCGGACATGCTCGCGCCGTGAAACGACCCGATAAACCAACTGCTCATCTCCTGGATCATGCCGTGGACGTGATGTTCCGCATATATATCTGATGCGGGGCGATTGCAGCGCCGCCGCGCGCGCCATGCTGAGCCAGCCGCACATCGATGAGGCCGCCATCGAGGACTGCGCCCGGCTTGATGACGCCCTGGCCAAAGCTTATCGCGACCTGCAAAGCTCCATCCGCAACATTCAGCGGGCCAGGGCTCGTCGCGGCAGGACGGCCAGGTAAACCTGCGCCGGCGCCTGCCCAAGGCATGGTCTCAGGCTGCGGGGTGCCAGCCGGCGTCTGCCCACAACGAGCCGCTCACTGCCGCGTTCGAGATCATGAAGCAAATCGCGTCGGCTATCTCCTCTGGCTGAATCAGGCGGCGCAGTTGCGTCCGGGGAATGATATTCTCCTCGATAAACTTTTCACCCAACGCCCGGACCATGGGGGTGTCGGTAAACCCCGGATGAATGACTCCGCAGCGGATACCATGAAAGACGGCTTCCATCATCAGCGTCGCTGCAGCCCCTTCCAGGCCCGATTTGGTGGCCGCATAGGCTATCTGGCCCTTGTTCCCTCGAGAGGACACTGACCCGATGAAGATGACCGTCCCTTGCAGCGGTTCGGTGGGTTCCCATCGTTTGAGACCCTGCCGTGAGCGCCGTTGCGCAATGCCGACGACCATTTCGAGTGCCCAATAGACCGGCGCAATCAGGTTAATTTCAACCACCTCGCGGAAGGTCTCCACCGGGTAGATCGAGACCTGTTGGGTTTGCTTATCCATTTTGACCGCCAGACCGTCCCGGGTGATTCCAGCCGCCGGCACACAGATGTTCACTTCACCGTATTTGGCCTGTGTCTCCCGGTAAACCCGGCTGCGGAACTGCGCATCGGTAACATCTCCACTGTAGCCCGAGGCGATGGGGCATCCGGCCAATTCGTTGAGCGCCCGGGCAACCGGTTGCACCGCCTCCGAGCGATCGACCAGGGCCACCCCGGCCGCTTTGCGCTTGGCCAGTTCCAGCGCCAAGGCTCGCCCGATACCCCCTGCCGCGCCAGTGACAACCGCCACCGCTCCCTTGATGTTCATGGCTTGCCTTTCGTTTCCATTGTGAACCCATTATTGTGCGATTGCACAATGAAAGCAATATCCAATCGCTGATTGCTTTGTCAAGGATTGGCTTCAGTCGAAGCCCTCCCAACCGGCAGAAGGAACCCCGTTGGAAGAATTCCGGCACTGCCGGGGCGTGGCCGCTTTGCCGATAGAAGTTGTTGTGCGACTGCGAAATCCAAGTTTCACTTGCCGGGGGGCCGCCCGGGATTTAATGTGAGGCGACCATGGAATCGGACCCGAAAGACAAACGGTTGGAGATCAAAAAATACCCCAACCGGAGGTACTATGACGCGACCCACAGCCGGCATCTGACCCTGGACGAAATCCGCACGCTCATTCAGCAGGGCTATGATTTGAGAGTCGTTGATGCCCCGACGGGCGCCGACATCACGGCGCAGGTACTGACGCAGATTATTCTCGAGTTGGACACCCCCAAGGTCGATTCGCTGCCTGTCCCGCTCCTGATGCGCCTGATTCGCATGAACGACCAATTAGTCAAGGATTTCATCGAGAAATACTTCAACCAGGCCCTCAAGTCCTTTCTCGATTACCAACAGCAGGTCGAAGAACAAATCCGCCGCACCCACGGCCTGCCCTCCCTTTTCCCCTCCGTATCGGCCTGGACCAAGGCGATGCTGGGCCCGTTGGCCGCGGGCTTTGCGAGCCGGCCTCAAGAGCCCTCGACGCCAGCGGCTCAGGCGGCTGCGCCGGCCGACACGGCGGAAATGCAACGGCGGCTTCGGGAGCTGGAAACTCAAAACGAGCGGCTCCGGCGAAAGCGAGGGCGCAAAAAGCCGGTCCGCCGCCCTAAGAAAGGGCGTTAAAAAATATTTGTGCAAATGCAAAAATATTTGTTGACAAGTTTGCCGATTGGGAGTTAAATGAGCAACAGAGACTAGGGCTGCTTCGTGGTGAAGCGGCAATAGCCGCCGAAATGATGGAGCTGAAAAACATCATCACTCGCCAGGGCAGGTCGCGCCGGTTGAGGGAAATTTTGCATTCGCAGCAAAGCGGCTCGCATCCAAAACAAGAAAGGAGCAACAATCAATGAAAACCAATACAACGAAGGAAAAAGACACCATGTCGGACATGGCCGACACGGCGATGAAGAATTATGAGCAAGCTGTCCGCACCGGCTTGAAACTTCAGGAGGAAGCGGGCAAATGCTGGACCTCGATGCTGAATCAGGCCACGTATTCCCAGGACTGGCAGAAGCAGTTCACTCAAATGACCGGAGTGGCCAACAACCTCATGCCCCTGGCCCAGCAGCGGATGGAGGACTTCATGGCGCTGCTCGAAAAGAACGGCCACGCCAGCACCGAACTCATGAAGAAAGCCGTCGAAGCCGCCCAGACCCCCGGCCTGGCCGAAAGCCAGACCAAGTGGATGGAGTTTTGGACGGCCTCGCTGGGGGCCGTTCGCTCGAATGCGGAGGCGGTTGGTGAGATGAGCAGCAAGGCGATTGATTCGTGGATCGACTTCGTGCGCAAGACCAGCGACGGCGCCCAGACACGTGCCCGGACCGCCTGAGCGCGCCCAGGTCGCCAACCTTAACCTAATCCCTGCCATGAATGACGGAGTGTATCTCGCTGGCGGCGTGAGGACCGCCATTGGCGCCTTTGGCGGCGCTTTCGAATCGGTCTCGGCGCCGGCGCTGGGCAGCGCGGTTGCCAAAGCGGCGGTCGGCCGGGCCGGCGTGCCGGCCGGCCAGATCGATGAGGTCATTTTTGGCAATGTGGTCAGCGCCGGCCTTGGGCAGAACGTTGCCCGGCAGGTAGCCATCGGCGCCGGATTCGATCCGGGAATCGGCGCGATGACACTCAACAAAGTCTGTGGTTCGGGCCTCAAGGCGGTCATGGTGGCCGCCCAGGCCATTAAATCCGGCGATGCCGCAGCGATTGTCGCCGGAGGCACCGAGAATATGTCGCGCGCGCCGTATCTGCTGGAGAAAGCGCGCGTGGGCTATCGCATGGGCAATGGGGAACTGGTCGATGCGATGATCCGCGACGGTCTTTGGGATATTTATCACAACGTACACATGGGCATTTGCGGGGACCGTTGCGCGGAAAAATACGGGTTCACACGCCAGCAGCAGGACGAGTTTGCCATTGCCAGCTTCCGCCGCGCGCTCGAAGCGGCCAGCAAAGGCATCTTTGCTCGCGAAATCGAGCCCGTTCAGGTCAAAGCCGGCAAAGAGATCGTCCGGATTGCCGAGGACGAAAATCCTAAAAAGTTTAATGAGGAAAAGCTGCGCAAACTGCGCCCCGCATTCGGTGAAAAGGGAACAATTACAGCCGGGAACGCTTCGAGCATTAATGATGGAGCGGCCGCCGTCGTGGTGCTTTCGCGCGAAAAGGGAAAGGAGCTTGGAATCAACCCGGCGGCCCGAATCATGGGTTATGCGTCGTTTTCTCGGGAGCCGGAATGGTTTACCCTGGCGCCCATTGGAGCAATCGACAGGCTGTTGAAACGGCTCTCGATCAGCGTCGATGAGATCGACCTTTTTGAAATTAACGAGGCCTTTGCCGCTGTTCCCCTGGCAGCAATGAAGGAATTGGGCATCCCCCATGAGAAGGTCAATGTGCATGGCGGCGCTGTGGCTTTGGGGCATCCGATAGGGGCAAGCGGAGCGCGCACGCTGGTGACCCTGCTCAATGCCTTAAAGGAGCGTGGCAAACGCATCGGGGTCAATTCCCTCTGCATAGGCGGGGGAGAGGCTGTGGCTATGGCGGTTGAACTTTGCTCGAATTATGACTGAGGAGTTTGAGAAAGCAGCCTCCGAAGCGGCCGGGTTTCAAAAAATCTGGGTCGAAACGATGTCCAAGATGATGCAGGCGGCCTTTACGTTCACGCCGAACTCACCCCCGCCCGAAGTGATGCGCCAAATCCGAGGGGGAATTTTCCAGGCGCTGGCTGCCTCATGGGATGAATTCATGCGCTCACCCCAATTTCTGGACGGCATGCGCCAATGGATGGAAAACGCGATCACCTTCCGCAAACTGAGCAATGATTTCATGGGCCGCGTCCGCAACGAAACACAGGCCCCTTCCCGCGGCGATATTGATACGGTGATGCTGGCGGTAAGGCACATGGAAAAGCGGCTTTTGGACCGCATCGATCAACTATCCGGTGAGGTGGAACAACTCAAGAAAACCATCGGCCAGCCTGCCTCCAGGGCAGGGGTAGCCAGGCGGGGGCCGGCCAAGGGCCGGTCTGCCAAACCCACGGCTCGGGGCAACAGCGCCAACAACCGGAGAGCCGCGCCATGAACCAAAGCTTTTCCCATCCTTGGGTGCAGTGGCAACAGGCACTCTGCGATGAGACCGCAGCGGCCGTCGGGCGCATGACGCATCTGCCCACCCTCTGGCAGCGCGCCCAGCGGGTTCGAAAAGGAGTCACCCCCGCCGAAACCGTCTATGAAGAGGACCGGCTCAAACTCCGGCATTATATCAGCGCCGAAAAACCGCGTTACAAGACGCCTTTGGTGTTTATCTACGCCCTGGTCAACAGGCCCTACATCCTCGACCTGAAGAAAGGCCGCAGCGTGGTGGCCAATTTCGTCGAACAGGGCTTCGACACCTACTTGGTGGACTGGGGCATCCCGACTCCCGCCGACCGGCACCTGACTTTGGACGATTACATCAATGGCTACATGGTCAACGTCATGGATTACCTGCGGGAGCGGACGGGCGCCCAAAAGCTCAATGTGCTGGGCTATTGCATGGGAGGCACCATGAGCGCGATGTTCACCGCCTTGCACCAGGACCGCGTCAAAAATCTTATCCTCCTGGCCGCTCCGATCGATTTTTCAAGCCAGGATAGTCTGCTCAACGTCTGGACCCGGCCCGAGAATTTCGATGTGGACCGTTTCGTGGATGCGTTTGGCAACTGCCCGCCGGATTTCCTCCAAGCCACATTTCTATTGCTGCGGCCAGTGGGCAATGTGCTCGAGAAACCGGTGAATTTTTTTGAGCACATGCACGAAGAAAAGTTCATCGAGGATTTTTTGACAACTGAGACCTGGCTGCAGGACAACATCCCCGTGCCGGGCGAGGTCTATCGGCAATTTGTAAAGTACCTCTATCAAAAGAATCTGCTGACTCAGAACCGAATGCCGGTGGGCAAACACATTGTCAATTTGCGGAACATCACCTGCCCGGTTTTGACCATCATGGCGGGCAAAGACGACCTGGTGCCCTGCTCGCAAGGCACGCCCTTCAATGATTTGGTCGGGTCCAGAGACCGCAAAACGATTCTGCTCGAAGGCAGCGGGCATATTGGCTTGGCCATTGGCGGGCGCGCCCAGAAGGAAGTTTGGCCTCAAGCCTGCCAATGGCTGGCGGACAGGATTTAGGACACTCTGCGGCGGGGAGGGGCGTGTGTTGTCCGAACCGCCGTGGCCGGGCGTGGTCCCCCACGCCTGAGGCAGACAGGGGTAGCGCAGGCCATCGGGGCCTGCGCTACAGGGGAAAGGAGGAGGGATGAATTATGAAGGATGAATAGAATTGCCGTCCTCGTGCTCGTGGTCGTCCGCGTTCTCGAAAGCCCTGAAAAATCGAGGACGAGATCGAGGAGGTGGTGTCGTCTATTTTCAAAACACGCTCTCAGTTTCTTTCCCGTTCAACCTTCATAATTCATCCTTCACCCTTGCTGTGGAGGGTTGGCAAGCCAAACGGCATGCAGGCTTCTGACAAGCTGGACCAGGTCCTGAAACCCCGGCGGCTTGATCAGGTAAGAATTGGCGCCAATGTCGTAAGCGCGCTGAATGTCGGCCTTTAATTCCGAGCCGGACAGAACGACCACAGGAATCTTCCCCAGCTCGGCATGATTGCGTATCCACCCAAGGATTTCGAAACCGGTTGCGCGCGGCATCTTGAGGTCGAGCAGAACCAGGGAAGGTCTCTGGTAAACCTGGCGGTCTGCAAACAATCCTTGGCCGCTCAAATAAGCGATCGCCTGCTCCCCATCATTGACATTATGAAGCAGGAATTCGGCGCCCGCCCTTCGGGCAGCGGCGCGCAGCAGTTCCGTATCATTCGGATCGTCATCGATGTGCAGCACGGTGGCCACGCAAATGGGGAGCCGCCTTTTACCTCGGGAACCGTCCCGGGAGGTGGCCGGTGTGGTAGCAAGTTGCTCGTTCATAATGATCAAATCGGTACACGCCACCACGCTTTGAGGGTTCACAGCAGCCTTGTGCCCGATAATCAGGGAAGGGTACTACCGGAATTACCGCGGCAAGTCAAAGAAAAGTTCCTCGCCGGCTATTCACCGAATATTCTCAACGCGCCAGGGTCTCGGTTCGCGCGGCACTCGGAGAAGCCGGCCCGGTGGGCGTGCGATTGATCTCGCTCCAGTAGGTCTCGAAGCGTTGAATCATGTTGACCATTTGCGCGAACTCAACCGGCTTGACCAAATAAGAATTGGCACCCAGTTCATAAGCCCGATCAACATCAGCCTGAAGATTCGAGGAGGTGAGCACCACCACCAGCAGCCGTTTCAACTCCGCCTCCGCCCGAACCCACCGCAATACCTCAAATCCATCGGTGGCGGGCATTTTCAGGTCCAGCAGCAGCAGGAAGGGGATCGGAAACCGTTCCCGATTGGAAAAGTTGCCCTGGCCGCTTAAGTACTCGATGGCCTCATCTCCGTCGCGAACAACTTTCAGGGACTGCTGCAAGCCGGCCTTCTCAAAGGCGCGCTGGATGAGCAACACGTCGTTCGGGTCATCTTCAGCCAGGAGAATGAATTGGTTTTTTCGCATAGTTTACCTCGTTCACCAGACTGCCTGTGCGACATCATAAGCTCTGCGCGAGCATTGGCAAGAGCCTTGGAAACGTTTGGGGTGAACACCCAGTTCCAGTTTTGCGCCCTTCGGCCATAATCTGTATGTCCTGACAAACCTGTCACTGCTCAATGCAAACAGCGGTAGAGTCAGGAAAATGAGCGGCCCCCAAGTGGAGCCGCTCTTATAGTTTCCGGGTGAGGAATACACCCCATATTCTTCGGCGGCCCGAAACGCCATAGTGGCCAGGTAACCAAACGAAATCAGCACCTGTTCTTATGCCAAATATCAGCGTATTGCTTGTGGACGATCACAATGTAGTTCGGCAGGGCCTCAAAGCCCTTTTAACCGCCGAACCCGACATCACAGTGGTGGGTGAGGCCCAAACAGGGCGCGAGGCGGTTAATCTCGCGGAACGATTCCACCCCGAGGTGGTCGTCATGGACCTGGCGATGCCGCTGCTCAACGGCTGGGAAGCCACCCGCCAGATTCTTCGGGCTGTGCCCACTGCCAAAATACTCATCCTCTCGACCTACGATGATGATGACCATGTGCAACAGGCCATTGCCGCCGGAGCCGCCGCCTACCTGATTAAGCAGACCGCCGCTGCTGACCTGGTCAAGGCCATCCGCGAGGTGAAAAAGGGCAATGCCTATTTCAGCCCCGCGATTGCCCAACGGCTGCGGGAGCAAACCTGCAAGTCGTTGGCGGGTGATTCCTCAGGCAAGCCGGCCAATGTCGAACTCACGCTGCGGGAAGCCGAGGTGCTGCAACTCATTGCCGAGGGGTTTGCCAACAAACAAATCGCCGGCGAGTTGGGATTGAGTGTCAAAACAGTCGAGAAACACCGTCAGCAAGTGATGAACAAATTGGATATTCATGACACCGCCAGCCTTGTGCGGCACGCCGCCGCCCGGGGCATCATTGAAACCAACCTTGCCGGCGTGCCGCAGCTCTAAGGAAGCCTGAGCATCACGATCGGATCGGTCAGCTTAACCGGATAGGGAAGCCGGATACGCAGGTTGTCCGGCTGTTCCGGAACGTTATCCTCGCTAAACGTCCAGCCGCCGCTCCAAGCCCATCCGGTGCCCCATCCAGGCCCTCCATTCTCTGCCAGAATGCTGGGAGTCGGGCCGTCCGGCGCCACGATGGATGCCGAACCGCTCCGCTCTGGGATCCCATCGCCGGAAGGCCCCGCTGCTTGCGGTGAGCGCGCGGACGCCGCCGAAAACCCAAGCGCGCCGCCCTCAAGCCCGCTTGGGACTGTCGAGGCTACCAGCGGGATAATGCCCATATTCAAATCCTGGTCGTGCTGCAGCATCGCATTGATGAGGTCGTTCGAAGCGCCCAGGTCCCTTAGGTATATAATTTGGCCGGACTGCAGATTGAAGGTGCCTGCAGCGCTGCCTACGTAAGCAAGCGTTACGTCATCGTCGATCCCGGCGCGTGTCATCTTGATGACCTCGGCCAGCCAAGGGGAGACATAAGCCCCAGGTTTCGCTTGGGTTGAGTCGATGCTCTGATAAAAGAGCGGCGAGGGGGCAGAAGTCCAATTGGTCGCCTGTGCATTTTGGCTGCCCGGTGGAGGCAGGCCTGGAAGTTGCTGGGCTGGAGTAAGACTGGGGACCTGGCAAATTGCTGTGGTGCTCGTCAGGGCTATTGCCAGGACCCATCCGGTTGTCATCCGCGCTTTCATAAACCACCTGGTCCGTTTCGGTTCGTTCTGTTCTGTTACAGATTTGACTTGGGCCCGCCGCGCCGTATTCATGGCGAGTGCTCCGGGCTTGCCACAGGCCCCGGACAGGTTATCGTCACCGTGCGGTTGGGTTAAGCCCCCGCATCCCTTTTTGACGATGAAACCTCGAGTACGTTTTGCCCCAAGTCCCACCGGGTTCCTCCATATCGGCGGCGCCCGGACAGCCTTGTTCAATTGGCTTTACGCGCGCCACACCGGCGGGGCCTTTATCTTGCGTATCGAAGACACCGATGTGGCCCGCAACACTCAGGAGGCGGTTGATGTCATCCTGAATGGATTGCGTTGGCTCGGACTCGACTGGGACGAAGGACCCATCAGCGGGGAAGTCACCGGTTCAAGCAAAGGCTCTTATGGCCCTTACTTTCAGAGCCAGCGGAAGGAGAATTACCAGCGGCGTGTCGAGGCGCTTTTGTCCCATGGGCTGGCCTATGAGGATGAAGGGGCCGTCCGATTCAAAATGCCGCGCGAGCCCATTACGATTCCCGACCTGGTCGTCGGAGAGGTCCGGCGTGAGTTGACTGACCGCGAGCAAAAGGACCCGGATTTTGTTATCGTGCGCTCGGACGGCCAGCCGGTGTTTCATTTGGTCAACGTGGTGGACGACCTCGAGATGAACATCACCCATGTGATTCGCGGCGAAGACCATCTGAGCAACACCGCCAAACATATCGCCCTGTTACGCGCCTTCGGTATCGAGCCGCCCCAATACGCCCATATCCCCCTCATCCTGAATATCGACGGCACCAAGATGAGCAAGCGCGACAGCGGCGCGTCGCTGGCTGCTTACATCGACGAGGGGTTCGTTCCCGAAGCCGTTGTCAATTATCTCTGCTTGCTGGGGTGGTCACCCAAGAAAAATCGCGAGAAGATGCCCATCACGGAAGTTATCGAGGCCTTCGACCTCCCTCAAATTCTGCGCCACAACGCCCGGTTCGATATGAGCAAATTAACCTGGCTCAATGGAGAATACGTACGCGACATGGACGCCGACCGCTTTTATGAACTGTCGGTTCACGCTCTGTCGCGCGCGGGTTTGGACACGGCCCGTTTCCCGGTCGCTTACGTCAAAGCCGCCCTCGATACCTGCAAGGGCAAGTTCAAACTCTTCAGTGAATTGCCCGCTTACGCCGGATTCTATTTCAAGGAAGAAATCCAATATGACCCCGAAGCGGCAGCGAGGGATTTCAACCCGGAGAACAAGCCGCGCCTGGCCAGATTGCGGGAGGCGCTGGGAAATCTCGCTCCGTTCGAGCCCGACCCGATCGGCAACACCTTGAAAACAGTCGCCGCTGAACTCGGGGTTAAGCCGGGCGTGCTGGTCCATCCCACCCGGCTGGCCTGCTGTGGGAGCACTGCCGGCCCGAGCCTTTATCATCTACTGGCAATTTTAGGCAAAGACCGCGCCTTGCAGCGCATTGACCGTGCCTTGGCCCACATGAGCTAACGGGACCTCAGAGTGCGAGATTGCGATTCTTGGCCCGGGAATCCTCCGCTAGACGCCCTTTAAACTCGAGATACTTCTGTTGCAACCCCGGATTCGACACCGCCAGTATCTGCACAGCCAGCAAGCCGGCATTGCGCGCCCCACCAATGGCCACCGTTGCCACCGGAACCCCGCTGGGCATTTGGACAATAGACATCAGAGAATCGAGCCCTTTGAGGAACTTGCCCGCAATGGGCACCCCAATAACCGGCAATGGTGTGAACGCCGCCGCCACACCCGGCAAATGCGCGGCGCCCCCTGCCCCGGCTATCAGGACGCACAGCCCGCGCTTATGAGCGCTGCTGGCGTAGCGCGCCAGGTCCTGCGGCGCCCGATGCGCCGAAATCACCCGCACCTCGTGGGCAATGCCAAATTCTGCGCAGGCATCCGCAGCCGCTTTCATCGTCGGCCAGTCCGAATCGCTCCCCATCAGGATGCCAACCCGCGCCGTGTCCTTGGAAATCTTCTTTTTTTCCGCCATAAATCGTTCGCTAGCTTCGTGCGCTACTGCTCTTCTCGCAAGAGCAAATCTGTGCAGATGAAGCGGCAGACGAAGCAGCGGGAGATGACGAGTTCGATGCAACCGGCTAAGAGCGCGTTTTGAAAATGGACGGCGCCCGCTCCTCCTCGTCCTTCGTCCTCGATTTTCAGGTCCTTCGACCACGAGCACGCGGACGAATGGCGGCAATTCTATTTTTAAAACAGGCCCTAACCGGCAACATTCAGGCAGCATTCGGCAGCGTCATAATCTGTGCTTGCAATCGAGCAGGAACGGTTTATCACAACTTTTGCGATGACAGGAAATCCCGAAGGCCGGCAATTCTGTTTTTAAAACAGGCTCTTAGGAGAAATCATAGTGAAGATTGGCTTTCACACCGACGCGTTTAATTCCGCCTATTGGTCCTTCGATAAGTGTCTCGCCTGGGCCAGGCAAAATCGAGTCCACTTCATCGAGTGCGGGCTCATTGACGGGGTGAGCTGGATTCATGGCCTGGGCTACCAGCCGCACGTGGCGCTGTATGAAGACCCCGTGTTGCTCCGCAGCAAGATGGATAAGTTCGGCGTGCAATTCTCCCAGGTCGATGCCGCCTTCCCGCTCTCCGGCGAGGATGGCCCGCTGCGCGGCGTGCCTTACGTGATGAAATCAATCGCCTGGGCTGCGCAGACCGGCTGTCCGCGCGTCGATACTACCGACGGACTGCACCAGCCCGAGGGCTTGCCAGATAAAGAATCCCTGGGGCTGATGAAACGCAGCTACGAGCAGATACTCAAGGTAGCCGAGGCCCACCGCGTGACTGTGAACATCGAGCCGCATGGGTACTTCACTACGAATCCGGAGATGATGGCCCGGATGCTGGCCTTTAGCCCCAGCCCGTTTCTGCGGATGAATATGGACACGGGCAATACGTTCATTGCCGGCCGTGATCCAGTGGCATTCCTGAAGCGCTTTATACGCAAGACCAGCCACGTTCATGTGAAGGATGTCTCTGAATCGCTGGCCCAAGCGGTTCGAGGCGGCCAGACAGGCATTGCGGTTAGTCACTGCTCGCTTGGCGAGGGTGTAAATGCCCAGAATATACGCCGGTGCCTGGCGCTGCTTCGGGATGCCGGGTACAACGGCGTGTTGAGCATTGAATGCGAAGGAGCAGGTGGGCCGTTGATCGAGAAATCGCTCGCCTGGCTGCGGAAAACGCTGAAAGAACTGGGCATCAAGGAAAGTTGTTGAAAACGATGTGGGGCAGGCTCATCATCACTTGACTTCTTTATGGCAACGCAATTGCAGCTCATCCAATCGGACGGCATAACCCGCCGCAATTTCCTCAAGACCTCCACCGCCGCTGCTGCGGCCACGGCGCTGGGCACGCTGGACCTTGCCCGCAGCGCGCACGCTGCCGGCAGCGGTGTCATCCGGGTTGGCATGATCGGGTGCGGCGGCCGCAACACCGGCGCAGGCGCCCAGGCGCTCCGGGCCGATCCTGGGGCGCGGCTGGTCGCGATGTGCGACATCTTTCTCGACCGGGTGAAACGGGCGCGCGAGGCCATCAAAAGCGATCTGGCGGGTTCGCAAAGGGCCGGCCAGGTCCAGGTGCCGGAGGATCAATGCCTGGTTGGATTCGAGAGCTACAAGAAGGTCATTGAGGCGTCGGACGTTGTCCTGATAGCAAACGCAGCGAAGTTTCATCCGCTCCATCTGATGGCCGCCATCCGGGCCGGCAAACATGTCTTTGTCGAGAAACCGCACGGCATCGACCCATACGGGATCAAGATGGTCCAGGCTGCCTGTGCGTTGGCCCGGGAAAAGAAGCTCAGTGTGCAGTCGGGTTTGCACAGCCGCCATCATCCCGGATATATCGAGACGGTCCAGCGCATCCACGACGGGGCCATCGGCAAGGTGGTGGGGATCGAGGAGAATTTCCTGCGCGCGCCCTACGGTGTTATCGGACGCGACCCCGGGCTGACGGAGCTTCAGTATCAGGTCAGCACGCAGTACCATTTCAACTGGTTGTCGGGCGACGACGTGGTGCAGTCGCTCGTCCACAATGTGGACCGGGCGAGTTGGGTGCTGCACAATACGGCGCCTGTTAAATGCCATGGGCTGGGGGGCCGCTCGACGATGGTCGAGGAGATTTATGGCAACGTGTTCGATCATCATGGTGTGATTTATGAGTTCGGCAATGGCGTGCGGATGTATGCATTCTGCCGGACCACCAACGGCTGCTACGATGAGTCTTCGAGCCTCGTCTTCGGCGCCAAAGGCAAAGCATCCATCCTGAATTGCCGCATCTGGGGCGCCATCAACTGGCGCTGGAGCGGTGGCGGAACGGACCCGCACCAGGTCGATCCGTACCAGATCGAGCACGACAAACTTTTTGCCGCGGTCCGTTCCGGCAATCCGATCAATGCGGGCGATTACATGGCGCGCAGCACCATGATTGGCATCATGGGCCAGATTTCCTGCTATACAGGAAAGGAGATTGCCTGGGATGAAATCAACGCCTCAGAGTTTTATTACCCGCCCAAGCCCGAGGATTGCCACGACGGCATGGAACCGCCCGTCACCAAAGGCGCAGACGGCAGCTATCAAGTCTATAAACCAGGACAGACCAAGCTCATTTAAATGAACACGAATTTTCGGCTCATTGCCTCAGGAGTCTTTCTTGGGTTCTGCCTGGCGGCTCCGGCGCAGAGCGCATCCGCGCCGTCCAAATCGGCTGCGCGCATCCTGCTGGTCACCGGCATCGATTATCCCGGGCACCTATGGAAGCAAACCGCGCCGGCACTTCGGGACTTGCTCGAGAAAGATTCACGCCTCACGGTGCGCGTCGTCGAGGACCCGCATTTCCTCGACTCCTGGGCCATTACCAATTATGACGCCATTGTCCTGCACTGGAAGAATTGGGAGGTGCCGGGCCCCGGGCAGGCGGCGCGCGAGAATCTGAAACGGTTCGTTGAGAACGGCGGCGGGTTGATGCTCACGCATTTTGCCTGCGGCGCTTGGTATGGCGAATGGCCGGAGTTCAAGAACCTTGCTGGCCGCGCCTGGTTCGGCCAGGAGGGGCGCCAGCATGATCCGCGCGGAAAATTCACGATCGCGATTGTGGACCAGGCGCATCCCGTCACCCGCGGCCTGGCTTCATTCCAGACCGACGACGAACTCTACACTTGCCTGACCGGTGATGCGCCCATCCACGTGCTGGCCCAGGCGCGGTCCAAGGTGGACGGCAAAGAATATCCGATGGCATTTGTCTTAAATTACGGCAAAGGCCGCGTGTTTCACACCACCCTGGGCCACGATGTCACAGCGCTGACCAACAATGCGGTGCCAGAGTTACTCCGGCGCGGCTGCGCCTGGGCGGCGGGCCTTGCGCCCAGGTCATAGCTTTGCCATTGGCACTGTCCAATTAGCGCACTGTCAATTGATCATAGACCGCCGTCACGCCTGGGGTGCGTTGGACGGAGGCGATGAGGGCCTGGTGCTCTTGCTCGTTCTGGACTGTGCCCCGCACGTAAGCGGCGCCGTTGACAATGCTGACGGACACGGACGGCAGGTCCGTCGGCGCGATTCCGTCACTCTTCAGGGTGCGAACGACCCTGTCGGCAAGGACTTGATCACCAGCGTTCGAGGCCTGCATGGTCAATGAGGGCGGAGGCGCCGTAACGACAGGGGCCGTGTTGGGCGTGGCAATCACCGGGGCGGGCGGGACGGTTTGTGGAGTTGCATAGACGGGCGCCGGTTGCCTGTAGGAGACCGATGGCGGATAGGTGACCTGCAACTCATCGTTCACAGCCACAACGCCGGCGGTATTTCTCACGGCCGCATCGACCATCTGCCGGTCTCTCTCGGTCGGCACCGTCCCTACCAATGTCACCGTCCCATTTTGAGCGATGATGCGCACATGCGAGGTGTTTGCAGCGAGGTCTCCATAGTGGTCAAGTTCCGAGCGGACGTCGCTCTCGATGGCTTGGTCCGACTGGGTTCCGATATAGGGGCTTGAAACTGTATTGTAATCCGAGCCTCCGTAAGGCGACGTGCAGCCTGCCGCCAATAATAAAACAGAAACGATAGCCAACGCACTAATGCTTTTCATATCCAACTCCTTTTTCTCTATAAACCTCCTTGATCCTGCCCGCGATGCCATGGGGTCTTTTATCCGCGCCCCAGGCAGGAGAACGCCCCTGCGCCGCTTATTTTCAAGCTTGCAAGTTGCTGTCCCGTGGCCCTCTCTTTGGCTTTCAGGATCAATGCAAGACCTAATCGCCAAAGCAACGACACTGCTCGAAGCCCTGCCGTACATCCAGAGATTTAGCGGCGCCACTTTCGTCATTAAATATGGCGGCAGCTTTATGGATTCGCCCGACCTTAAAGTCCGGACGGGTGTGGCGCGCGACGTGGTCTTTCTCGAAGCTGTCGAAATCAATCCGGTCGTTGTCCATGGCGGTGGCAAGGCTATCAGCCGGGCGATGGAGAAGGCCGGCCTTCACGCCAACTTTATTCAAGGGCAACGGGTCACAGACGCCGCAACGGTTCAGATAGTTGATGAGGTCCTCTCGCGCCAGATTAACCCGGAACTCGTCGCGGCCATTAACTCGATGGGAGGGGCTGCGCGGGGATTTGCGGGACCTGACATATTCAAATGCAAGAAGAAGGTGGTTGAAGGGCCTGGCGGCGAGCAGGTGGATATTGGGTATGTTGGTGAAGTCACTGAGGTGAACATCGGCCCGCTCTGCGACTGCATCGAGCAGGGCATTACGCCGGTGATCAGCCCGACAGCCAGGGGAGAGGATGGCCACATCTACAATTGCAACGCCGATGTGGCTGCGGCCCAAACGGCCATTGGCCTTAAAGCGCGCCGGCTGGTCTTTATGAGCGATGTGCCCGGCCTGATGCAGGACCCCAAACGGCCCAAGAGCCTCATTTCACAACTCAAAACCAGCCAGGTCGATGCGCTTAAAAGAGAGCGGGTCATCGATCAAGGCATGATCCCCAAGGTCGAGAGCGCCGTCGCGGCCATTCAGTCTGGCGTTGAAAAGGTTTCCTTCGTGGATGGCCGTGTGCCGCACGCGGTGCTCCTGGAGATTTTCACTGATGCAGGGATAGGAACCGAGATCATTTTGTAAAAGAGGCCGAGCGGGATGCTTCGCCCCGTTTAGAGTCGAAAATTTTTGCGGCGGCAGGGTGCTGAAACCTGCGAAGAGGCCGGAAGGAAAATTTTTCTAACCTCGGATGGCCTCGGATAGCCTCGGACAGGCGCAGACACAGGCGCGGAAGAAGGGTAGGGGGTGTCTGATGCCTTTGGGAGGAAGGGGGTGCGGTTTGTAGTGACAATTGGTGACATTTAGTGGCAACAGGTGACAACTGGTGACTTGGAGGCTGAAAGTCGAGATGCAGGTTGCCAGTGTTCGGGGGGGAGGGGCATGACTTGAGAGAAAATCGGTTTTTCGCAGCGCACCGGGCGAGTTTGGCACGGCCGGTGCTGAGAAAAAACGCGAAACGGAGTCCAAACCGATCACATCGCTTTTGTCGCGCAACCCACTCATTTTCAAACCCTTTCAACAAACGAGATTCCGCTCAACGGGATGACAGTGGTCCAGTATCCACTTCGAACCCTGCTGCACGCAGCAATTCGAAAGCGGACTCACGAATGATGACCCTAAGGCAAAGGACCAGAGAAAATCGCGCTTCTCGCGATGATTCACGGTACCAATGAAAAGGCCTAATCCCATGCCAGGGAGAACAGGCCTCCCCGGTGGAGCAAGGCTCCTGATAGGCTCAGCCAGCACTTCAAATCTTTCAGCCGAAGCCCTTCCTGCTTGATAGGCCCGCTCCTCCACTTGTCCCGCTATATCAGCCGTCGGAATTCCGGGCGCGCTCCCTTTAGCCTTGTTGCAGGTAGGGCATACTACATCCGGGAGATCCCATTTGCACGCACCATCGCATTGGTACCTGAGGTCACTTTGCTCCGCCGTAAAAACCTTCACATGATACAGTAAGTGTATCAAAGAAATGGCAATGCATCGTTACCAATATTTTTCACTATGCCGAATGCGAAGCCCATAATCCGTTCAGCACTTGGTCACCCGCGCAGCGTACAAAAATTGGAAGTCTTGCCCTACAACACCGAATCGCTTACCGCCACATGAAATGCTCCCTGCTGCCACGCCCGCAAAACACGCCCTCTACGAGGGGGACTCCCATTAAAATAACAATGATTCTGCTGAAAAACCCTGGGTCTTGGGCTTGACCAAACCAATCGATAAAGTTTTCCGACAAAGTTTCCGACAAAGGAAAGCAAGAGACGCCTGCTAAATGTCCAAACTCCCAGTCTCCCCTTCGGAGGAGCGGGAGAAGTATGGTGCCCATTGCCACTCAGGGCTGGTGAAATAGAACAGTTGCGTCGTCGAAGTGTGGGGCTTAAAATTGCCATGGGGTGCTTACCCCATCCCTATGGCGCGACGGGCACCTTAGGCTGCGTGTAGCGAACAATGCGCTCTCCCACCGGTCTCATGAAACCACGGCATCGGAATCTGGTGCTCATCGCCGGGGTGGCGGCTGTTTATTTTCTGGCGGCCAGGCTCGGTCTTTCACTCGCCTTTGAACATCGGATTGCGTCTCCGGTCTGGCCGCCAAGCGGTCTGGCGTTGGCAGCGGTGCTTCTTCTAGGGCGGCGGGTCTGGCCTGGTATTGCACTTGGGGCATTCCTGGCGAACGCGTCGGTTCTATGGGGCAGCGGAGCCCACTGGGTTGTCATCGGGATCGCCAGTGTTGGTGTATGCTTGGGGAATACGGCTGAAGCGCTCATCGGGGCATGGCTGGTCGAACGTTACGCCGATGGGCGGCAGGCCTTGAGCCGGCCAGCAACGATCCTGTGGTTCGTCCTTCTGGCGGGTTTTTGCAGCAGCGCCCTGAGCGCTTCCGATGGGATGCTCGTTTGCGCGCTGGGCGGGTTTACGCTCTGGGCTCACGCGGGGGACCTGTGGCTGACCTGGTGGTTTGGCGATGCGGTCAGCATTATCCTCATCGCGCCGTTGATTCTTGCGTGGACAACCCGCTGGCGGCCTTTGGCGCGCCGCAAGCGTTGGGAAGCTGCCGCGTTATTCTCTGTTCTGATAGTGGCGTGCCAGGTTGTATTCGGGGGGTGGCTGGCTTCTGGACTTGAGGGCATTCACTTGCCGATTCTGCTGGCGCCGGTACTGGTCTGGATTGCCCTGCGTTTTGGCCGGCGTGGAACGACAACCGCGAGCTTCATAGCGGTTTGTTTCGCTGTGGTATCTACTTTTCACGGCAACGGGCCCTTTGCGGTTCCCAACCCGAACACTTCGCTGTTGCTCTTGCAGAATTTCATCATCGTCGTCACGGTGCTTTGCCTGCTCCTTGCCGCCGAGGTCGAGAACGGGCGTGAGACACAGGCCGGTTTGCGCGCCTCTGAGCAGCGTTACCGCGCCCTATCGGAGCTGGGCCGGCGCCTCAGCGCAGCTTCCAAGCCGAAAGACGCCGCGCGAATTATCGTGGAAATCGCCGACACCCTCTTCGGATGGGACGCCTGTGTGCTGGACCTCTCTTTGGTCGGGCATTCTGTCATCGAAACGGTTTTCTGTGTAGATACCATTAATGGACAGCGCACAGAAGTCCCCTTGCCCTCGGCTCCGCCCGGAGCGTTTGCCCGGAATGTCCTCAAGAGCGGCGCTCGGCTCGTGCTTCGACCCGAAGCCGCCACTTTTGACTCTGAGACCGTTCCTTTCGGGGACGCGGCGCGGCCCTCCCGCTCCCTGATGTATGTCCCGTTGCGGGCGGGCGAGTCTGCCATAGGCATCTTCTCGATACAGAGCTACAAAGCCAATGCCTACACCGAAACGGACCTGCGCCTGCTGCAGTCTCTGGCTGATCATTGCGGCGGGGCGCTGGAGCGCATCCGCGCGCAGGAGGAGATTCAACGGCTCAATCGCCAACTGCGCCGGCACCTGGAAGAACTCCAAACCATCTTTGACGTTGCCCCCGTGGGCCTGGCTGTGGCCCGCGACCCCGATTGCCGGGTCATCACTGGCAACCCGGCGTGCCAGGCCCTCTTGCGTGGGCAGTCGGTCCTTTCCCAAAACGGCGCTCAAGGAAACGGCCCCACCCCGCGCATCCTGCGCCGGGGCCGCGAGGTTCCCGCGGGCGAGTTACCCATGCAATTTGCCGCCCGCCATGGCATCCCGGTCCGCGGCGAGGAAATCGATCTCGTTTTTGAAGACGGCCTTGTCATCAATTCGTTGGTGTCGGCCTCCCCTCTTTATGATGAGACGGGGCGGGTCCGCGGGAGCTTGGGAGTTTTGGTCGATCTTAGCGAACGCAAGAGGGCTGAAGCCGCGCTTCAGGAGCGCGCCCAGGAGATTCTTAGATTGAACGAGGAACTCGAGCGCCGCGTCCTGGAACGCACCGCCCAACTGGAGGCAATTAACAAGGAACTCGAGGCCTTCTCCTATTCGGTTTCGCATGATTTACGCGCCCCCTTGCGCAGCATCCGCGGGTTCAGCGAAGTTCTCCTGGAACGTTATACCTCCAAACTCGACGGGCGTGGCCAGGAGTTTTTGCGGCGCTCCTGCGAATCCAGCCGGCACATGGATAAACTCATCGAGGCGCTCCTGCAACTCTCACGTGTTAGCCGCTGCGAACTCCAGCCCCAGACGGTGAACTTAAGCGCCCTGGCGGTCGATATTCTCGCCGGACTCCAGGAAGACGACCCTGGCCGCCCAGTAAGAACTTCCATTGCCCCGGCCTTGCTTGCGAAGGGTGACGAACGGCTCCTGCGGGTGCTGTTAGATAACCTGCTGCGCAATGCCTGGAAGTTTACGGCCAAACAAACCCCCGCCTGCATCGAGTTTGGCCAACTCTCCGGACCCGACCCGGCCTTCTTCGTGCGCGACAATGGCGCCGGGTTCGATATGGCATATGCCGGCAAGTTGTTTGGGGTTTTTCAGCGGCTCCACTCGACCGCCGAATTCCCAGGCACAGGCGTGGGCCTGGCTACCGTCCAGCGCATCATTAATCGCCATCGCGGGCGTATCTGGGTCGAAGCGGCCACCAATCAAGGCGCCACATTCTTTTTTACACTCCCTGGAAAATGAGCAGCTTTTCGGTTATGATTAGTCTGACGTCCTGTCCAACGACATCGTGAGTAATCCGTTGCAAGTACTCATTGTTGAAGATTCGGAGAACGACGCCGCATTGCTCCAAATCGAGCTCGAGCGGGCCGGTTACGAACCGATTTGCCACCGCGTCGATACCGGGGAGGCCATGGCGGACGCGCTGGCCCGCCAGGGCTGGCATCTGGTCATCGCCGATTACTTGATGCCCCGCTTCAATGGGCTTGAAGCACTGGCTCTGGTCAAGGGCCAGGGCCTCGATCTTCCCTTCATCATCGTCTCGGGCCATATCAGCGATGATACGGCCGTCGCCGCCATGAAGGCCGGCGCTCATGACTATGTCATGAAGGATAACCTCGCCCGCCTCGGCCCTGCCGTGCAGCGCGAGTTGCGCGAGGCTGAAATGCGGCGCGAGCGCCGGCGGGCGGATGAGAAACTCAAGGTCGAGCAGGTCTTCCGTCAGGCGATAGAGAATTCTGTTCCCGCCGGCATCGCGGCGGTGGATCTCGATGGCCGGCAAACCTACGTCAACCCCGCCTTTTGCGCCCTGGTGGGCTGGCCGGAACAAGAACTCCTGGGCGCCCGGCCCCCTTTCGTCTATTGGGCGCCTGAACGAATTCATTCCATTACTGATTCTCTGAGCAAAGTTGTCCAAGACAGCGCTCCGGCCGGGGGGATCGAATTGCGTTTCCGCCGGCGTACCGAGGAACGAATCGACGTGCTGGTTCAGGTCACCCCGCTTCGCGACCCGTTTGGCAATATTACAGGCTGGGTCAGCGCGGTGTCCGACATCACCGAACGGAAGCGGGCCGAAGGACGGCTGGCTGCCGAACACTCGATAACCCGGCTGCTGGCCAATGCGCCCTCTCTGAATGATGCGGCCCCAGGCATTCTAGGGGCGCTGCTCGACAGCCTGGAAGTCGATCTGGGCGCGCTGTGGCTCCCCGATGCCGAACAAAAGCTCCTGCGCGCTTCTGTTGTTGAGTTGCATGAGCACTCGCCGGGGTTGGAGGCCTTCGCCGAAATCACCCGTAACACAATACTCAAGCCCACGGAGAGTCTCCCGGGCCGAGTGTGGCAGGAGCGCCGTCCCGTCTGGTTTGCCGATTTTAGCGCCGAGCCTCATTTCGAGAGGAGCGTGCCCGCTGCCCAGGCCGGCCTCCACGGCGCTGTGGCCTTTCCCGTCCAGGGGGCCGGGGCGCTGTTCGGTGTGCTCGAGTTTTTCAGTGTGCGCCGGATGAGTTATGACCTCCCCCTGCTCAACATGATGACGGCAATTGGCAGCGAAATCGGGCAGTTCATTCACCGGCGCAATGCGGAGGAAGCCCTCCGGCGGGCGCATGATGAATTGGAGGTCCGCGTCCAGCACCGCACTGCCGAGCTCAAAACGGCCAATTCCAAACTCCACGCCGCGATCGCCGAACGCAAACGGCTTGAAAATGAGTTGCTCGAAATCACGGAAAAAGAGCGCCGGCGCATCGCTTTGGACCTTCACGATGACCTGGGCCAGAAACTCTCCGGCATTGCGCTGATGACCAAAGGGCTCGAACTCAAGCTGGCTAAACAGCAAACCGATGCGGCGAAGGACGCTGCCAAAATCCATGAATTGGTGCAGCAGGCCATGAGCCACGCCAGCGATCTGGCCCACGACCTCGCCACCCTCGATGTCGCAAAGAAAGAACTCCCTGATGCCCTCGAAGACCTCGCCGCCCGCGCCCGCGAACTGTTCCGGATCACCTGCCGTTTCAACCCAACCGGGAGCATCCCCTCGCTCGAACCGCACGTGGTGATGCAACTCTATAAAATCGCCCAGGAGGCCGTTACCAACGCCATCAAACACGGCAAAGCCAAGCGTGTCGGCATCGTCCTTTCCAACGGCTCAGACCGCCTGGTGCTCACGATTCAGAACAACGGCCTGCCTTTTCCCGATCTGCGCAGCCATTCGACGGGGATGGGTTTGCGGATAATGAATTATCGAGCCAGCCTGATTGGCGCTTCTCTGGAGATTAAGGCGAGCGGCTCGCGAGGCACTCTTGTGACCTGTGCCCTGCCGTTGGAGGGCAAGAAGGCTCATCCATAATATCCGCGCAAGTTCACGGGCAAGGTGGCAACTCTCAGCGCTCGCTCAATCAGGTTCCCGGCTTCCTCGGGCGCGGGGTCGAGACGCGCAATCTCTCCGGCTTCCAAGGCGGCAATTGGCAGTCCATCCCGCAGCAGGAGGCGGTTGGCTCCAATTGCCGCTACGCGCCGCCCAGGACCCAGGATGCCGGCAAGGTTCAACGGATCGGCCCCGCTGATCACCACCAACTCACGCCGCGCCGGCTCCTTGCGTATCCAGCGCAGCAGGCCGATGGCTTCCGGCAGCGCGAACTGCTCGCCGCTCACGCCGCCGACAAAATAACCCTCTCGAATTTCCCCACGCGCCTCCAGCCGCCGGTAAATGCGCCCCAACTCATACCAGGAAACGCGCAAAGACTCCCGCTCGATGAGCCGTCGGAAAACCACCCCGTAACGGCGAAGCAGGGTTCTTGCGAACGCTTCGATGGCGTTCTCCAAGCCGTCAGGTTGCAAAACCGCTCCAAATCGGTTGAGGTTAGTGGGCTGTACAGTCGCAGTAGCTGAAGCCACTCGTTCGAGGGCGTTTGCACCCGAGGCTGGCTTCACAGGACGCCGCAATAGCGACCAGCGTCCGGCAAACTCGAGGCTGGTGACCGTTTTGTGCCGGCGCCGCCGCTGCGGGTCGCCGAAAGGCGCCCTCTTTTCCTGTGGCAGGAGCAAGGCCCGCATCCCTTCGAAACTATCAGCCGTGACCCAGCCTTGGGTGACCAGTTCTCCCAGGGCCTGCTCGACGTGCGAGGGTAAAAGACCTTTCAGTTGCGCAATCTCATTGAAGAACAAAGCCCCATGCTGTTCCAGCCCCTCGAGCACCTGCGCTGCGTCCGGAGAGAACTCCCCAGCCCGCCCCGCAGTCGAGAGGCTTAGCCAATTGCGCAGTTGTTCGCGGGAGAAAATTGAAATGGGGCTGCAACGAATCGGGGCGAAGTGGCGTCCGTTCGGTGTTTGGGGAGGCATTAACCGGCCCCAGCCGATGCGCCCGGTGAAACAGAGCTGATCGAGCCACTGGGGCGAGTAATCTTTTATGCGCAACGCAAGCACGTCCGGTTCCCAGGCCGCCGCGGGCACTTCGTAGCCATCGAGCAGTTGCAGTATTGCCGCCAGACCCTCAGGACCTTCGGCGCGCCGAGCCGGTTCAGCCCGTTGCCAAGCCACCAGGAACCGCTGGAATTCCGCCAACGAGACGGGTTGAATTTCGGCTCGCAACCGGTTGATGGTCAGCCGGTGAATCCGCGCCAGAAGCCGGCGTTCACACCATTCCAGTTCGCCAGCAACAGCCTCACTCCTGGCAACCGCGCGGGGGTGAATGCTATTCGTCTCCGTTTCGGACCCTTGGCTAACCCCAGGGTCTTTAGCCGAACCGCGATTTCGTGAAAGAAATCTGCCACGAAGAATAAAGCCTTCTGTTTCGAGGCCGATTAAGGCCGCCTCAATCTCACTGCTTGGGATGCCAAACACCTCGGCTAACGCGCCCGCAGTCGTCGGGCCGGTGATTTCCATACGACCTCGCACCAGTTCCCGGAGCGCGTCCTCTCTCTCCCATAGCCGTTGGCGTTCTTGAGGAGGCGGCGTCAACGGCGGTTCGAGTTGCGACCCTGGATAAATTGCCTCTAAAGGACGAAGCCGCTCCGCCGCGCAAATCAGGGCGGACATCTTGCCTTCCATTGCTTGCGACGAAAACGGGCGGCTGGCTGAGTAGGTTCTTTCTCCGTTTGGGGATAAACCTGCTCCTGTCGCTCGGGAATGAGAAAGCTCAGGCGTCCTAAACAGCCGTCCGGCGCGTTTCTGGGTTGCCAACGACTCCAGCCACGCCGGCGCATGGGCCGATACGCGCGGGAGTTCCAGTTCGGTCATCGCACCGGCCAGCATCAAGGCCTCATGCAGTTCATCTGGATTTGTCGCTTGCGGCCAGGCTTCCTCGATCACTTTGGCGATGGCTGCCGCGTCGAGGATGCCCAGGCGCGTGTCAGACGAGGACTCCCCGGCACGCCGCGTGTACACCGCCTGAGTCCGCCTCTCCTCCAATGGCGCGTTATCCAGAAATGCGTAAGGACGCGCATTGAGGATCTCATGGGCGAGGAGCGAAGGCTCCGGCAGGTCGCGGGCAATGCATTCCACCTCGCCGCTTTCGATCTGCCGGAGCAGAGCGATTAGGCCATCAACGTCCATCGCCTCATTGAGGCAATCTTCGATGGTCTGAAAGACGAGTGGATGTTGGGGGATTTGGCGGTCTCCCACGATATTCTCGAGGCAGGCCAGTTGATCGGGGAAAACTGCTGCCAGCAGGTTCTCCGATTCCATCCGTTGCAAGGGGGCGGGGACCTTGCGCCCACCCCTTTGGCGCGGCAAGGCCAGCGCGCGGGTCGCATTCCAGCGCCAGCGAACCGGGAACATGGGGGCATCCAGCAGCGCCTGAATGAGCAGGTCGCGCACAGTCTTGCTGTTGAGGTAACGAAAGACTTCATCGAGTGGAAACGAGTGTTGGGTGCCCAACGACAACACAATCGCCTCATCCGTCGCGGCTGCTTGCAATTCGAAATTGAATGAACGGCAAAACCTCTTTCGCAGCGCCAGGCCCCAGGCACGGTTAATCCGAATGCCGAAAGGGGAATGCATGACCAACTGCATCCCGCCCGACTCGTCGAAAAACCGCTCGAGCACCAATTTCCTTTGTGACGGGATGACCCCAAGGACCTGGTGGGCGTGGGCGAAATAGTCCCACAATTGGCGCGCCGCCGGACAGCTAAGACCGGTTTGACGAGTGAGCCAGTCCATGACCAAAGGAGCAGACGGCGAGGCGGCCGGCGGCTCTGCGGCAGGTGTTCCATTGCCGGTTGCCGAATTTCCGTTAGGAACCGGGTCGAGCCTTTTTTCGAACTCGACGCGCAAATCCGAGACCGCCTTGGATAATTCAGCGGTGCGCCCCGGTGCTTCACCGAGCCAGAATGGGATATTGGGCGGGTGCCCGTGGGCGTCTTCAACGCGGACGGTCCCCGAGTTGATGCGCAAGATACGCCAGGAGGCGTTGCCCAGTTGAAAAATATCGCCGGCCAGACTCTCGACTGCGAAGTCCTCATTCACCGTGCCGATGAAGGTCTCGTTGGGTTCGAGAACCACGCGGTAATCGCCCGCATCCGGAATAGCGCCGCCGGATGTGAGGGCTACTAGGCGGGCCCCGCGCCGGCCCCGGACGCGCCGATTGATGGCGTCATGGTGCACCAGCGCCCCGCGCCGCCCACGTTTGGTGCTGAACCCTTCGGCAAGCATGGCAAGGACCTGATCGAACTCCTGCCACGTCAGATTTCGATACGGATAGGCGGCCCGCATTAAGTCGAACAGGGCCTGTTCCTGCCACTCTTCGCTCGCCGCGCACGCCACCATCTGCTGGGCCAGCACATCCAGCGGCTTTTGCGGCATTTCGAGACAATCCAACTCGCCCGCCCGCACGCTGCGAAGCATTGCCGCGCACTCGACCAATTCATCACGGCTCAGTGGAAACAGCCGGCCCTTGGGCAAACCTGCGCGCTGATGCCTGGCGCGCCCCACGCGCTGCAGCAAGGTGGCAATCGAGCGCGTCGGGCCAAGCTGGCAAACCAGATCAATCGACCCAATATCAATACCCAGTTCCAACGACGCGGTGGCCACCAGCGCCTTCAACTCGCCGCGCTTAAGCCGAGCCTCCGCCTCCAGCCGCAGCTTGGCCGAGAGACTCCCATGATGCGAAGCGACTTTGTCCGCGCCCAGCAGTTCGCAAAGATGGCGCGTGACTCGTTCGGCAAGCCGGCGCGTATTGACAAAGACCAAGGTCGTCTGGTGCGCCTCGATCAAGTCCGCAAGCTTATGGTACACCTCGGTCCAGACCTCGTTCGACATGACCGCTTCCAACGCCGAGCCGGGCAGTTCGATTGCCACATCCATCTCCCGGGCATAACCGCAATCGATGATGGCGCATTGGGCCTGCAGGCTCTCAGGGGCAGCCTGAGCGCCTTGGCCGGCAGCGGATGGATCTGGCGCCGAACCGGGCGCTTGCTCAGGCGCCTTGCACCCTCCCACAAGGAACCGCGCCACCTCGCCTATCGGCTTCTGAGTCGCCGATAGACCAATCCGCTGAACTCGATTGCCGGTCAAGGCCGCCAGGCGCTCCATGCTGATGGCCAGGTGCGAGCCACGACGGTTCCCGACCAGCGCGTGAATCTCATCGATAACCAGTGTGCGGACGTTCCCCAAGAGCTTGCGGCCCGATGCGGAGGTTAAAAGCAGGTAGAGCGATTCGGGCGTGGTCACCAGGATATGCGGCGGCTTGCGTATCATGGCTTGCCTCTTCGATGCCAATGTGTCCCCGGTGCGCGCCGCCGCGCGGACATCGATGGAGCGGGCCTCGGCAGCGAGAAACGCTTCGCGAATCCCAGCCAGCGGTTCTTCGAGATTCTTGTGGATGTCGTTGCTGAGGGCTTTTAAGGGAGACACATACACAACGCGCAACTCATCTTTGAGCTCTCCGGCAAGGCCCTCGCTAAACAACTGGTCTAGAGCGGCAAGAAAGGCCGCCAGCGTCTTGCCCGACCCCGTGGGCGCGGCGATCAAGGTGTGTGCCCCCGACTCAATGGCGGGCCAGCCGCGCTGTTGCGGCTCAGTGGGGGATCCGAACTTCTGCTCGAACCAGCGGGCAATCACGGGATGGAAATGGACTGAGGCCATCAACCACCAGCTTACACCCTCTCTGCGGCCTACGAAAGCAGGTTCAGCGGCCGGTTGGCGTGAGAGGAGGCGCTGGGGGCGTGACGGCGGGAGCAATGAAAAAAGCGCCTGTAAACGGATTGGAACCAGGGGTCAACGCATTGCTTTGAACAATACTGGACGCAGCCAACGCGTTTGAACTGGTCCCGTTCAATTCAGCCAGGAGGCCCAGCATTTGCTCCATGTGATTTTGCAGAATCAGCAACGCGCGAAGGCTGTCGCGAGTCAGCGGCAAGTTGGCAAACCCGGTGGGGCCGGCAGTCCCTGGCAGGACCGTGCCGCTGCCTGCCGTGGCGCCTGGAGGGAGGACGACATTAGCGCCGAAACCAGCAGCCAAGTTATTTGAAATTGTGGCGCCGGCTGGGGCGGGGGTTGTTGCGGGCACGCCGCTCACAAGGCCGATATTGACGAAATCAAAACTATCGTTGAAGGCAGCAACTGAGGGCAGCGCGGCGCTCAGATTGGTCTGCATGGATTCGAGCGCCTGCGCCAGGTTATTTACACTAAAACGATTTCCCAGCGCATTGGTGAAAACCAGGCCGTCAAGCGGCATGAATGCACTGCCTCCCGTGCCGGGGACGAAAACCGTCTGTGCCCAAGCCGCCCCTGCAGCAAAAATAACGGCTAAAGAAAGGAACTTTTTCATACGCTTGTCTCCTTGAGTTTAGACAGCACCGCCGGTTGCCTCCTTGTCCCGCATCAACGAACCCCGCAACAGCCGTTTTCTCTATGGGGTTCTTACCTTACCTAGGCTCCTTGAACAATGAAAGTCATTGCTGTCAGGTCAAGTTTTGGCCGTGGCACCTGCATCTCGCGTGGGGACTCGGGCAAGATGCCCGAGCCACGGTCTGAGGCCACGCCTCGCTCGGTTTTATTCCAACTAACCGGCGGCTGCACGCTTTTGGCCGCTGGTCAGGTAGCTCAGGTATTCGACAAGGCGCGCCTTAAGCTCTTTGCGGGGCACAATGGCGTCAATGAGGCCGTGTTCAAGCAGGAATTCCGCCGTCTGAAATCCAGGAGGCAGTTCTGCCTGGGTCGTGTCCTTAATCACTCGCGGGCCGGCAAAGCCGATCATTGCCCCAGGCTCGGCCAGGATTAAGTCCCCCACGCTGGCGTAGCTGGCCATCACGCCTGCGGTTGTGGGGTGGGTCAAGACACTGATATAGGGAAGCCGAGCGCTGGCATGATAAGCCAGGGCGGCACAGGTTTTGGCCATCTGCATCAGGCTGAACATTCCTTCATACATGCGAGCCCCGCCGCTGGTGGATGTGATGATCAGCGGCAGGCCCTTTTCGGTCGCCCGCTCGATCAGACGGGCCAGTTTCTCGCCAACCACCGAGCCCATTGAGCCGCCCAGAAAACTGAAATCCATCACCCCCAGCCCAACCCGCTGCTCCCCAATCTTGCCCAGGCCCGTGATGATGGCATCTTTGAGCCCGGTCGATTTCTGATATTCCTCAAGCTTCACCGTATAGGAGGCCACACCGGTAAAGTTTAAAACGTCCACGCTGGTCATGTCCGCGTCCATTTCTTCGAACGTGCAGGTCTCGACCAGGGAATGGATGCGCTCGCGCGAGCTGATGGGGAAATGATGCTGGCAATGGGTACAGACCTTGAGGTTCTCGTCCAATTCCTTGTCGAAAACCATCGTGCTGCACTTGGGACATTTAGTCCACAGACCTTCCGGGATTTCGCGTTTTTTTGATTTGGCGGCAGCAAGTTTGGGTTTTTTCGCAAACCCGGCATTGCTGGTGGCCGGCGGCGGAGTGACCGCCGGCTCGGCGGTTTCCAACCCAAGCGTTTTTTTCGTAAAGGAGGTAGTAGCCATTGCCAGCCTCATAATATTCAAATTCCGGGCGCAACTGTCCAGAGGCAAACTTCACCACCGCCGGGCGTGGCGCATGGCAAAGGAGCGCGGGTGTCGGCGCCAGAGGGTGGAGGCAAGGTCCTGGCCGCGCGGAAGAACGGGAGCAATAATTGAGGACTTCCGTCTAATCGGGTATGAAACGGTGCATTCTATTTTCTGTTCTGGTCGGGTTTCTGTGCGCGATTACCGCGTCATTGGCCGCCGGCCTGATCATAATCGAGGACTCCTCCTTGTGGCCGGGACCCGTCCCGCCACACCCTCTTCCCCCTCCCTCGCCGCCGTGGCATTGGCCGCAGCCGCACGTGTTTGCGCCACTGCAAGTGGATTATGTGAAGGCCAACACTCACATCATCGACCAGGTCGCCGTCACGATAGTGGATGAGGAGTTTTATAACCCCAATAACGCGCGACTCGAAGGCACATTTGTATTCCCAATCCCCAAGGGAGCGCAGCTTGACAAGTTTACCATGGAAATTGATGGCAGACAGGTCGAAGCCGAACTCCTGCCCGCCGGCAAGGCCCGACACATTTACGAGGAGATTGTGCGCAAACTGCGTGACCCCGCCCTGCTCGAATATGCCAACCAGGACGTCTTTAAGGTCCGCATCTTCCCAATCGAGCCGAACAGTAAAAAGCGCATTACCCTCTCGTACACACAACTATTGAAGTCCGACAACGGCCTGGTCAGTTTTCTGCTGCCACTGAGCGCGGACAAGTTCTCCTGCCGCCCCATTCCAACGGTCAGCGTGAAGGTGGATTTGGAGACCAGGCGCCCGCTGAAAACCGTCTATTCACCCAGCCACAAGATCGAGGTGAAACGAAACGGACCTAACCGCGCGACGGTGGGGTATGAGGCCACCGATGTGCTCCCCGAAGCTGATTTGGCCCTCTACTTTGCGCCGGAGAGGGGTGAACTGGGCTTGAATTTGCTGACTCATAAGTGCGCAGGAGAGGACGGCTATTTTCTGCTGCTGGCCTCGCCCGGCATCGATACCAAAGACAGACGCATTGTGAACAAGGATGTGGTGTTTGCGCTCGACACCTCCGGCTCAATGGCCGGCAAAAAGATCGAGCAGGCAAAAAAGGCCCTCGAATTCTGCGTCGAAAACCTCAACGACGGTGATCGATTCGAACTCATCCGATTTTCGACAGACATTGAGCCGCTGTTTAATTCGTTGGTCGAAGCGAACGCGAAAAACCGGACGCGAGCAGAAGAGTTTGTCAAAGACCTCAAAGCCATCGGGGCGACGGACATCGATGACGCCCTGAAGCAAGCGCTTGGCCTGCAATCGAGCAAGGGCGCCGGAGACCGCCCGTTCAGGGTGATCTTCCTGACCGATGGCCGGCCCACCATCGGGACGACCGACGAAGGGCAAATCCTGACCAATGTCAAAGACGAAGACACCGGTAAGGCGCGCATTTTTTGTTTCGGAATTGGGACGGACGTGAATGCGCATTTGCTCGATCAGATAACCGAGGAAACGCGCGGCGCCAGCCAGTACGTCCTGCCCGAGGAAGACCTGGAATTCAAACTGTCGGCATTTTTTGAAAAGGTAAAGGAACCGGTGCTGACCAACCCGGCGCTGCAGTTCACGGGCGGCCTGCAGACCAAACAGCTTTATCCGTCACCATTGCCTGACCTGTTCAAAGGCGAGCAACTGGTTCTGGTGGGGCGCTACTCAGGCCATGGCGATTCAGCCATGCTCCTCGAAGGGACTGTCAATGGCGCGGTGCGGAAATTCACTTATGAAGGCAATTTCCCGCAAGAGAATTCCGGCAATGATTTCATTCCACGCCTATGGGCGACCCGCCGCGTTGGTTATTTGCTCGATGAGATTCGGCTTCACGGCGAGAATTCCGAGTTGCGGGATGAGGTGACGCAATTGGCGCGCAAGTATGGAATCGTTACGCCTTATACGGCCTACTTGATAGCAGAAGATGAAAGCCGCCGTGATGTCCCCTCACCGCTGCGCTTGCTGCAGGAGTTTGGCAAGGACCCTGAAGCGCGCCAGGATGCGGCGCGGAGTTGGCAGACGTTCACACGAGAGCAAAGCGGCGATGCGGGTGTCGCCAGCGCTCAGTCCAGTCTGGCCCTTAAAATGGCCGATGCCGCCGCCCCTGCCCAAATGCTCGCAGGACAAGCATTCCAACGCCGGTATGGGCTTGCTCCGGGAGGACCGGCTCTCAGTTCAACCGCAGATTCCAGCCAGACGCCGCGGGTTGACTCTGCTCAACAGAGCCGATTTGTCGCCGGCAGGACCTTCTTCCGAAACGAGAGCGGCTGGGTCGATTCCATCGTTCAAAACTTTCCCCAGGCGCGGCATATCCGGCTCCAATTCGGGTCCCGTGAATATTTTGATTTTCTGGGCAACCACCCGCAAGCGGCGTCCTGGCTGGCGTTGGGGCAAAACCTCCAATTTGTTTTGGACGGCGTTATTTACGAAATCTACGAGTGAGTTTGAAGTGTGGCGGCAAGGGAAGCACGACGCCGCTTTGGGTTAGCAGCAAATCTGACTCGTCGCTGCGCTTCGCCGGCGCACTCCAAAATCCTTCTGCAGTCACTTGCATTTTGCCGGGCAGACTGCATTTTACGGGATTATTTCCGGCGCGGGCCGGAAATGAACACTAATGGCCGTTACACTGGAAAGGGAAAAACTATGGCTTTGAAGAATGCTCCTGATTTAACACAGAAACCCCCGCGGAGTCCGCGCGTGAGACTGGGCGGTTACGCTATTCTGCCTCGGATGCTCGATAAAGGGCGAGCGACCATCGCGGGGAAGAATGGGGAGTACCATTACAATTGCCCGAGCGACCAAAGATTCCTCGAGTATGCCGGCATCGATCCGGACCAACTCAAGGAGCAACTCGCCGCCGGCAAAGGAGACGGGGAAATCCTCGAATGGATTCAGAAGAGCGCCCGGATCAAAAGGACCGAGGCGGAAATCAGGGCCTGGACGGAGTACGTCGAGCAGCGCGCGCCGGGTGATACGGAATCGAGAGAATTCTTTCAGGGCATCCAGGCTAAAGCCGGTCCGAAGCGGGAGGATATTGTGACCTGGTTCGACCTGCTGGACCTGGACGACTTTGTTTCCTTCGGCGGCCAGGCATAGCGCGGGATTCAAACCTCGATTGTTTCGCCGGGTTTCGGTTGGAACACTTGGATTTTTGGGGAACGCTGCCGGATTTGTTCCTCGAACCAGGCGCGCGAATCATCTTCGCCATGGCACAAAAGCACCGCATGGGGCTCGACTTGGCCGACAAAATCGAGCAATTCCTCGCGATTAGCGTGGGCGGTCAGGTCAAAGTCCTCGACCTCGCAGCGCCTGGTGACCTCGCCGCCACTTGGACTGAACAGGAAAGTCTCGCCCTGTTTGGCTGCGCGCAGCCGGCCAGCAGGTGTGTCCGGGTCCGCGTAGCCGACGAAGAGAATCGCCTGTTGCTCATCGCCAATCATGCGCAAGGCTAGATCGTGGGCAGCCGTGTTTTCGCTCATCATCCCGGCAGTGATGACGAAAATCCTGCCGCCGCCCAAGCGCATTTTCTGGGCTTGGCCTTGTTCGAGCACGACGAGGTTAAGCGCCTCGCGCAATTGCAGGTTGGGGTACTGCCGGTGTGTGCGGTGCGATTCCAAATCGTAAATCTCGGTGAAGACCCGGCCCAACCCGCCAATATAAATCGGTTGGGGCTTGAGTTTGCCTTCGCCCATCAACAGCGCCAACAGCGCCAGAATTTCCTGGGTGCGCCCCAGGGCAAAGGTCGGCATGAGGACCGACCCCCTTCTGGCCAAGACCCTCTGGATGGACCGAGTGAGCCGCTCGACCTCGCCCGCGCGTGTGAAGCCCGGAGGCACGGAACGGCTCCCACGCGTCGTTTCCATTAACAGCACGCCGGCCTTTACATCCTCAAACCGCGCCGCCTTTAAGATCGTCTGGTCATGAAAACAGACATCTCCAGTGTAAAAGAGAGATTCTTTTTGGCCGCGGACCATCAGACCGGCCGAACCGAGGGCGTGGCCTGCATCGAAGAATTCAACTGTGGGCGAGAGGAATCCGGCGCGGAATTTGTGAAAGGCGGCCCAATCGATTTCCCGATTGTATTTGAACCCTTGGAATAGCGGCTCAATGTCGTCCACCTCGTCGTGGCTGAAGAGCGGGTATTCCTTTATCCCAAGCTCATCGCGCTGGCGGGTCATGACATTGACCGAGTTGTGTAAAACGCGGTCGGCGAGGAAATAGCTCAGCTCGCTCATCATCACATGGGCATGGGGAAAGTAACGCAGAGCAACTGGCAGTGAGCCGACGTGATCGTGGTGGCAATGGGAGATAGCGATGGCGTCCAGTTCCTGGTTTTTGGCCAGGTCATACAAGGGGAGGCTGGCTCGGCCCTCGCGTTTTGGATGCACCCCGGCATCCATCAGCAAGCGGTGGCCCTCGAACTCGACTAACCACCCCGAAGCGCCGATGTCGCTGGCTGGATTGAGGTTGGTTATTCGCATGAGGAATGCTCGCGTTTCGCGCTCCAACTCAATATTGAGCAACGGACGAAAAAAAAGAGGCTCGCATAGCCTACTCTGAAAGGAATACCGCGCAAACCGGCGCACCCACCTGCAGGGTTTGGCCGGTGGGCGTCAGGCGCCCCGTTGCGGCATCGACCGCGAATTCAACCACCCGGTCCGAATCCTGGTCTTCGCACAGCAACCATTGGCCGGTGGTGTCGAAGGCAAAATGGCGTGGTGTCTTGCCCTGGGTCGATACTCGCTGAATGAAGCTCAACTTGCCGCTGTTTGGGTCGATGGCAAATACCACGATGCTGTCATCGCCTCGGTTCGACCCATAGACGAATCGACCGGAAGGATGGACCTGCACTTCTGCGGAGATGTTGTCTCCTTTGAATCCCTCCGGAAGGGTCGAGACGACCTGCACCTTATCGAGCGCCCCTCGCTTTGCATCGTAAGAACACGCCGTCAGCGTGCAGCCCAGCTCGCTGATGAGATACACAAACCTTCCGTTCGGGTGAAAAGCCAAATGCCGTGGACCAGACCCGGGTTTAACCTGCAGCCAAGGGGGATCATTCGTAGTCAGTCCAGGAGTGCCATCAGCCGCAGGAATGTTAAGCCGATAAATAAAGACCTTATCCAACCCCAGGTCGCAAGCGAGCGCAAAGCGGTTGGCAGGGTCGGTGGTGATGAAATGGGCATGCGGCCCGGCCTGGCGTTGGGGGTTGACGCTCGAACCGTGGTGTTGGAGGACGCTGCTGGGCGGGTCCAGGCTGCCATCATCACCCAATCCAAGAACGGCCAGGCTCCCGCTGCCATAATTGGCCACCAGCACGCAGCGGCCTGCACCATCGACCGCCAAATGACAAGGCCCGCCCCCACCCGAAGGTTGCTGGCCCAGCAGTGTCAGCTTCCCACTCTGCGGGTCGATGCGGAATCCGCTGACCGCACCGGAGCGTTGGCCGCCAAAATTATCAATTTCATTTGCAGCGTAAAGAAATCGCCGGTTGGGATGCAGCGCCAGGAAAGTGGGATTCTCGGTTTTTGCGGCCAATTCCAGGGGGCCCAACCTGCCGGAGGCCGGGTCGAGGTGAGTTAAATAAATGCCCTGACTTTTGGCGCCGGTGTAGGTGCCGATAAAAACCAACTCAGAACCGCCGGATTGTGCTTCCACGATCTCACAGTGGATTAAGAGGGCGGCCGCCACAAGGCAAAGCCGGCAAAGTGCTCGCGAAGTGTTCACCCCTGCAAAAGACCCGATTCCCAATCTTTTTTCAAGCGCGCAAGTTTTGCATTGCAGGAGAGCGGAATTCAATTTACATTAGAACAAGGCCGCACGCGAAAGAACAGAGCTATGTATTTCGGCGTCGATTATCATCCCGAACAATGGGTTTACCCCTACGGAGGCACCGCAGACAATCCTGAGCTGACGTGGCAGCGTGATGTGGCCCTTATGCAAAGCGCCGGGATAAACGTCGTGCGCATCGGGGAATTCACGTGGGGTCTGTGCGAGCCGCAGGAGGGCAAGTATGATTTCGCATGGCTCAAACGCGTGATGGATATCCTGGCCAAAGCGGACATCAAAGTCGTCCTGGCCACGCCCACTGCGGCCCCTCCCCTCTGGATGGCGCGGAAGTACCCTGAAATCCTGCCAATTGACGAACAGGGGCTCAGGAAACACGAAGGCACACGCCGGGCGGTTTGTCTTAACAGCGATAATTTTTGGAATTGTTCGAAGCGCATTGTGCAGCAAATGGCTGCAGCATTGGGACAACATCCACAGCTCATCGCCTGGCAGATCGACAATGGCCTGGGCGGCAATTTCACCGAGGCATCTTTCAATGAGGACACGCGGCGTGACTGGCACGGCTGGCTCGAGGCCAAATACCAGACGGTCGAGCGGCTGAACGAGTTGATGGGCCTGCGCCACTGGGGCCAGGTCGTCTCGAGCTTCGACCACGTCCCCATGCCCATGGCCGCCCCGACCTTCCATAACCCTGCCCTGGTGCTGGATTGGTGCCGCTTTTGCAGCGATACCATCGTGCAATTCGCCCGAATGCAGGCGGACATCCTGCGCGAATTAACCCCCAAGTGCCCCGTCACCACCAACCTGCGCCCTCTCCTGCATCGATTCGATCACTTCGATTTAGCTGAGGCCATTGACTTTGTCTCCATCGAGAGCACCGCCGCTATCAAGGCCAAATCCGCCGAATTGGCGTGCGAAATCGACATGCTCCGCTCGCTTAAGAAAACCGGCGTTCGCACCCCGGACGGTGACAACGGGTTCTGGGTGATGGAGCAAAAGGCCGGAAACGTCACCTGGCAGGAGGTCAATTCTTTGGTCCGGCCCGGCGTGTTGCGGATGTTCACCTACCAATTGATTTCAAGGGGCGCAACGGCCATCGTCTTTTTCAGGTGGCGCCAGCCCCGATTCGGCACCGAAAAATTCCACGGCGCGGTCCTGGGCCACAGCGCGCGGGCGGATGGGCGGGTTTTTAAAGAGATAGCGCAGTTGGGCGATGAGATGAAACTGCTGGCGCCTTCATTGAAGGGCACTGCCGTGCGAGCCGAGGTATGCATTCTCTACAGCCATGACAACGAATGGGCGCTCCAGCAACCCAACCAGCCCAATAAATTCTTCAACCTCCGCGAACACATCCAACTTTTCTACTCCGCGCTGCACGACCGCAATATCGCTGTCGATTTCGCGCGCCCGGCCGACGACCTTTCCCAATACAAGCTCGTCCTGGCTCCCTCGCTGCACCTGCTCTCAGGCGGCGAAGCCGACCGGCTCAAGCTTTATGTTCAAAACGGCGGGACGCTGGTGGCCACCTTCAATACGGGTCTGGTCGATGAACACAACATGGCGCCCGATACCGGCTATCCCCACGACTTGACCGACCTGTTCGGGCTCGAAGTCGTTGAATTCGATCAGTTGCCCCCGGGCGAAGAGAATCACCTCACCTTTAAAGGCACTTTCCCGACCAGCCATCTGCATCCCGCCAGGCTCTGGTGCGACATTATCGAGCCGAAGGACTGCCAAATTCTGGCCACGTATTCGAAAGATTTCTATTCTGGCCGCCCCGCCATGACGCTGCACACGTATGGGTTAGGCAAGGCCGTTTATATCGGCACCATGAGCCACCAGCATTTTTATAACGATTTGATCATTTGGCTGCGCCAGATGTGCAATCTCCATCCGCTGCTCAAGGTCCCCGATAATATCGAGGTGAGCATGCGCCAGAAAGAGGAGACCAAGATTTATTTCCTGCTCAACCACCACACCTCGCCGTTGCGCATCCAATTCTATAAACCCATGCACGATTTCCTCACCGGCAACAACTTCTCAGGTAATTACGACCTCCAACCCCACGGCGTTCTCGTTCTGGACGAACACGCCACGCCCAAGCCGGTCGCAGTCGCTTAACTCCTCGAATGGTTTTTCCGTTCAAGAGCATCCCGCCGCGGGGTCCGGGCAAATCCAGCGCGCGCCGGCAGGTCCTGGCCCAATGGCGCGGGGTTGACCTGGCGCCCATCGAAAAGGCGCAGGCCTCGAGCGCCCGCCCGATGACCAGCGTGCTGCCAAACGTCCTCACCGACTTGCGCATGGACCGGCGCCGCAGCGAGGCTGAAATCCTGCGCGCCTGGAACAACCTGCTGGACCCCAACATTGTGGCCCATGCCCAGCCCACCGGCATCAACCGCGGCACGCTCTTTGTGAATGTGGACAGCAGCGTCTGGTTGGGCGAAATCGTCCGGTACCGCCGGAAGGAAATTATCGAACGCCTCCAGCACGCGTTTGGCCGCGACCTAATCGCCAAGATTTCCTTCCGGGTGGGATGATTCCGTCTCAATTATCCTGGGGCTAGTCCCAGCCGCTGTATCTCCGCCTCATACCCTTCGCGAAAGGTGGGGTACTTGAAATCGTACCTCAGATCTTGTTTAAGTCGCCGGTTTGAAACCCTCTTGTTTGTGACGGCGCGTTTTCCTTCTTCCGGTTCAGCCGTCACTGGGGGCAAAGCGCGGCCTAGTCTGGCGGATAACCATTGAAAGAATTCCAATTGGCTTACCGGCGCATCATCGACCGCATTATAGGCGCGCCCCGGTTCACCTCTGCGCAAACAGGCAATCACGGCCCCAGCCACATCATCGCGATGAATCATATTCATCATCCGCTGCCCCTCTACACTGAGGCGCGCTTCACCGCTCAAGAGCTGGTTAAGCCAGTACGTGCGGCCCGGGCCATAAATCCCTGCTACTCGCAGGATGATAGCCGGGATTTTGCCCGCTGCCGCTTCGAGCAGCAGTTTCTCCGTTTCCAGAAGGACCTTTCCCGTGGTGGTCGGTTCCGTAACACTGGTCTCATCGACCCAAGCCGCATCCTTCTGCGCGTAAACCCCTGTGCTGCTCGTATAAACCAGCTTTTGTGGCGCCGTTTCTGCAAGCCATTTGATCAAATTCCGCGTCCCTTCCACATAAACGCGGTTGTAATCCTCCGCTCCTCCGCGTGAGGATGAAACGCAATGAACTACCCAATCGTACCGTTCCAGCGGGGGCAAGGTCTCCGGCTTGGTAATGTCCGCCGTGATGTGTCGAATCCCAGCCGCCTCGATTTCCGCCCTGTTTGTTGCGCCCCGGCGCATCCCGGTAACCTCATGGCCCTGGCCGGCCAACTCCGCCCCAACCCGCAATCCCACATACCCGCAGCCGATGATCAGAATCCGCATAAAAGGGAGCATAGCCGATACCCGGCGGATTGCCGAAAGTTCTTTACAGGGGCTGCTGGGAATTCTAAGGTGGAGAGATTATATTAATAGAAGATTGTTTTGATTAAGCAAAAGCATGCAAGCCAAAGCCAAGACGATAAGTGATTTCAAGCTGCACGAGCGGGATACGGGTTCGGCGGATGTGCAGATTGCGCTCCTGACGCAGCGCATCAACCACTTGACTGAGCACCTGCAAAAGAACAAGAAAGACCACAGCTCTCGCCGCGGCTTGCTGATGATGGTGGGTCAACGCCGCCGGTTGTTGGATTATCTCCAAACCACCGACGTGAACCGCTATCAGGCCGTCACCAAGAAGTTGAAGTTGCGGAAATAGGACCTGCCCCAGGGTGCTCACTCCTCAAAACGGAGGGGCTGGGAACGATTTTCGATTGAACTGAGCCCGTAAAACGCGAGCGGCTCGGTTTACCATATCAAAAAGTTCGCGAACAAAAAGGTTCCAGTGCGCTGGGTAATTTCATTCAGCTCCGAACGAATTCGGAGTTCACTGAAGTTTCTCGGTGGCGCTGGGATGGAAAGAACATCATGTCAGAGAAAGCCACCGCCCCAATAGGGGACAAGCAGATCATTATTGAAACAGGAAAACTCGCCAAACAGGCCGACGGCGCTGTTACAGTTCAATTAGGCGAAACGATTGTCATCGTTGCCGCAGTCGGCGCCGCCAAAGCCAAGGAAGGCCAGGATTTCTTCCCGCTCACCGTCGATTACCGGGAAAAGGCCGCTGCAGCGGGCAAGTTTCCCGGCGGCTACTTCAAACGCGAAGGGCGCCCCACCGAAAAGGAGATTCTCACCTCGCGCCTGATTGACCGGCCTATTCGCCCGCTCTTCCCGCGCGGCTGGTACAATGAGGTCCAGGTCCAAAGCATTGTGTTGAGCGCCGATGGCGAGAATGACCCGGACATGCTGGCCCTGTTAGGCGCCTCGGCGGCCCTCATGGTCAGCGACATCCCCTGGGCCGGTCCCATCGGGGCGGTCCGCGTCGGGCGTGTCAAAGGCCGGCTTATTGCCAACCCAACGCATACCGAGATGCTCGAGAGCGACCTGGACCTGGTTTACGTCGGCAACGAAACCGACCTTGTCATGTTCGAAGGCTCCGCCAAGGAAATGCCGGAGGCTGATTTTAACGCCGCCCTCAAGTTCGCTCAGGAGGCCATCCAGCCGACTATCGCCGCGCAAAAGGACCTCGTCGCCCGCGCCGGCAAAGCCAAACGCAAAATTACCCTGAATATCGTCCCGGACGAAATTCTTAAGGAAGCCAAAGCCCTTGCGGGTGACCGCATCGTGACGGCCTTGCTGACGCCCAAAAAACTCGAACGCGAAGCGGCAGTTTCCGAAATCACTGACGAAATCAGCAAGAAGCTGATTGAAAAATTCGGCGGAGAAAAGGTGACCGAATTCGTGCTGAAGGACGCCTTTTATTACATCCAAAAAGAGGCCGTGCGCGGTTTGATCATGAACCACAATAAACGGCTGGATGGCCGCGATTTCGATACCGTTCGCCCCATCCAAGGGGAAGTGGGGGTTCTGCCCCGGGCACACGGCTCGGCCTTGTTCCAGCGCGGCGAGACCCAAGCGGTCGCGCTTTGCACGCTGGGCACCGGGGAAGACGCGCAGGAATTTGACTCCTACACGGGAGGGGCCAGCGAAAAGAAATTCATCCTGCATTATAATTTCCCCAATTTCTCCGTCGGCGAGACCGGGCGCATCAGCGGCCCGGGGCGGCGTGAGATTGGGCACGGGGCCCTTGCGGAGCGCTCATTGGAGCCGATGGTGCCGATTGAGGCTTACCCGTATTCGATCCGCATCACCAGTGAGATCATGGAATCCAATGGGTCCACCTCGATGGCATCGGTTTGCGGCGGCTGCCTGGCGCTGATGGACGCCGGCGTGCCGATGACCCGGCCCGTGGGCGGCATCAGCATCGGCTTATGCACCGAGCACGATGAGCAGGACAAAATCTCCCAGTACAAATTGCTGACCGATATCATCGGATGGGAAGACGCCTTTTGCGACATGGATTGCAAGATCGCCGGAACGGAAAAAGGGATTACCGGCTTTCAGCTTGATTTGAAACTGCGCGGCATCCCGCACAGTTTGATGACTGAAGCGGTCGAGAAGGCGCGCGTTGCCCGCCTGCACATCCTGGCCGAGATGGCCAAGGTCCTGGACGCCCCGCGCAAGGAAATCAGCAAATACGCCCCGCGTATCGAAACGCTCAAGATCAACCCCGAGAAGATTGGATTGCTGATCGGGCCTGGCGGCAAGAATATCAAAAAACTGGTCGAGGAATCCGGGTGCGAAATCAACATCGAAGACGACGGCACAGTCAATATTTACTCCGTGTCCGAGGAAGGGATGAAGATTGCCCGCGACGCCATTGCGGGGATGACCGCTGAAGCCGAGATTGGGAAAATCTATCGGGGCAAGGTCGTCACGATTAAGGATTTCGGCGCGTTTGTGGAATTCCTGCCGGGCAAAGACGGGCTGGTGCACATCAGCGAATTGGCCAATTTCCGGGTTAAACAGACCGAAGATATCGTCAAGATGGGCGACGAGATTTGGGTCAAATGCCTCGGCGTGGATGAAAAGGGCCGGGTGCGGCTCTCGCGCAAAGCAGCCATGGCCGAACGCGATCAGCAAATGGGCGGCGAGGCCGGCCAAACCCCGGAGGGCGCCGGAGAGCGCCCGGAGTCAGGCGATCACGGCCAGAGCCCGGAGCATCGTGGGGAGCGTAGTGAGCAACGAGGCGAGCGCAGAGACCGTGGGGGGGACCGCGGCGGCCGCGGGGGGGATCGCGGAGGCCGCGGTGATCGCCCGCCGGATCGCGGGGATCGCAACCGCGAGCACTCACATTCAGGTCAACCGGGGCCTCACTAACCGGCTGTCTCGGGCTCAAGCAGGCTTAATCGCCAAGCGCGGACAACTCAGGTCCGCGCCGAGCGGTTAGGACTGCCCCAGTCCTCTAATCTAGTCTCAATACCTTGTTTAAAGGGTTTTTTTAAACCGCGAAGTACGCGAAATACGCGTAAGAATCAGGCGGTTTCCGCGTAATTTCGTATGTTTCGCCGTTTATCTCTCTTCTTTATTCGAGCCCAGACGCAATAAATAACTCAAAAATGCTCGACTAAAGACATTTTCTGCGCTCCAATTGACAGCGAGTTGAAATTGCTGCCCAAAAAAGGGCGAACAGGCGCGCCAGTTTCGAAGCAGAGGTGCGGTTTTGGCCTCGGCTTCGTGCTATTGTGTGGGATTGTCGCTATACCCCACTCTCACGCCGCCGAGATTCCGAATCCGACAGCCTAACCACCTTTATGAAACACACATCATCCTTCCGAAACGCCCTGACTCTGGCCATGTGCCAAATCGGGTTGCTCTTGTGCCCAACATTGCACGCAGCGGTCACCTTCACCGTCACCCCCGCCATCGTCAGCAACACCTACAACGGACCCATCACCTTGCTGGTGAGCGGTTTGACCAACACCGAAACGGTGACCGTGCAGAAATTCCTCGACGTCAACACCAATGGCGTGGTCGATGCCAGCGATTGGCTTGTGCAGCAGTTCAGTCTCACTGACGGTCAGGCGGGCATGGTGATCGGTGGCATCACGAATTTCAACGTCCCCGGTGACACTGATGCGACGGCAGGGCAAATCACCGCCAGGTTGAATTTCCGCAACGGCGACTTTATGCAGAACATCGCCGGGAAATATGCGTTCAAGCTGTCCAGCCCGGGCGGCCATTTTTCGCCGATCACCAATCTTCTCAGCGTCACCAATGTGCCGTATGCGCAAAAGTTCACTGGCAACGTGGTTAGCAACAGCACCAGTGCCACCTTGCCTAATGCGGTTGTCCTCTTGTTCCCGCCGCCGCGGGCAGGCAAAAATGGGCCGGGCGGCTCGCCACTGGCCGGAGTAGTGGCGAACAATTCGGGCGGCTATAGCATCCCAGCGCCACCGGGGACTTACATGCCCGTGGCCTTCAGGAGTAATTATCTGGCCAACTTCGCCGCGCCACCAGTCCTTACCTTGAACAGTGGTCAAACCATCACCACGAATCTGACAATCCTGAAGGCGACAACCAGCATCTCAGGCAAACTGACGGATGCCAATAATGCCAGCATTGGACTGCCGGGCGTTCTCTTGCCGGCCCAAGGCAACGGCCTCCTCGGGGTCAGCTTTACCGATACTAATGGCAATTTCACAGTCGGCGTGCAATCCGGCGTTTGGGGTATCAAGGCCGATAGCACGAGCCTGCTCGTGCACGGATATGCCGTGCTTCAGAATAGTACTACCGCCAGTGCCGGCCAGACCGGGGTTAACCTCGGCTTGCCCAAGGCAACGGCGCTCTTTTATGGCAGCGTGAAAGACAGTCTGGGGATTGCCCTGCCCGGTATTGATATGTACGCCAATGACAACAACAACTACTTGTATGAAACCGACGGCTACGCCGACGCAAACGGCAATTATGTCGCGGCGGTGGTGGGTGGGCTGGGCGTCAATGATCCATGGTGGATTTCAGTCAGCAGCGACACGGGTCCCACCAATTATATGTTTTCACAACCGAGCTTTGATCAAAATGGCGGAACAAACATTAACTCCGGGACGGCTGTGCAGGCCAACTTCACCGCCCTTCTGGCGACCAATTACCTCACTGGCAACGTGCAGGCCAATGGGGTGAATATCGTAGGCGTAGGGGTCTATGCCTATGCGACCATTAATGGCGCCAGTTTTAACCTCTATACGGATACCGATGCCAACGGAAATTACTCATTTACTTTGGGCAATGGAAGTTGGTCTGTCGGTGTCAATTGCGGCGGCGGCAGTGACAGCCTGGATACCCTTCTGGGCAACGGTAATTTTCAATGCCCTAGCAATCAAAACGTCTCGATTAATAACAACAACGCGACTGCTAATTTCAACGTTCAACTCTGCAATGGAATTCAAATCGATACCACGTCATTGCCCGGTGCACAGGTCGGGACCTATTACGATGTGTACCTGGCCGCTTCGAGTTGCAACGGTAACGTCAACTGGTCCTTAAATGACCCTCAGAATTTCCCCCCCAACTTGAGCTTTGCTCCCAACGGCGAAATTTACGGCAATCCGAACACGTCCGGGACCTACAATTTTAGCGTGCATGCCGACGACGGCAACGGCCACACGGCAAACCAAGGCCTTTTGTTGAACATCAGCGGCGGCCCACTACAGATTCTCACGGGCTTCCTGCCCAACGGCACCAACAACGTCTTTTACAGCCAGTCATTCCAAGCCACGGGCGGAACGGCCCCGTATAATTGGTCTATCCCGAGCTTTTCCGCTCCGTTGCCACCGAATCTGACGTTGGCGGCCAACGGCGTTCTTTCCGGCACGCCTATCATCACGGGCACCACCTATTTTGACGTGGTGCTGACCGACGCCGCTGCGAACCGCGTCGAACTGGACGGGTTAGCCCTTACCATTGTAAATCCCCCGCTGCCGCCGGTGGTCATCACCACCGGTTCATTGCCCAATGGCAACGTGGGCGCGGCTTACAATGCTCAACTCGGGGCGACCGGCGGGCAAACGCCTTACACGTGGTCTCTGGCCCTGGGCTCGGCTAATCCGCCGCCCGGATTATCGATCAATCCCAATGGCCTTATTTCCGGCACGCCCACGGCCAGCGGATTATTCAATTTCAAAGTCCAGGCCATGGACGCAAACTTCGCAATGACCAATAAAGTTGTTGGCATCACCATCAACCCTGCGCCCGTCCTTAGTCAGCCGGCCTTGCTGGCGGGCCGCTTCTCGATGCAGATCACGGGCGGCTCCAATCAGAATTACACCCTGGAAGTCTCCACCGACCTGGCTGGTTGGTCGCCACTTTTTGTAACCAATAATCCAACGGCCAACTCATTCATTCTGGTGGACCCGACAACTCCGATGGGACAACAGCGCTTCTACCGCATCTTAATTGGACCATAGCCCAACGGCGGACAACGAGCCAGCTATTTCAGCTTACCACTACGAGGGTCCCTGGCCGGACAGATGACAAAGCCGCCAGCCCAGGATGTCGGGGTCTGAATGAATGACAGACTCGAGTTTCACGTTCAAAGGTTAACCTGGCTGCACCCCTTCCACAAGAACAAGACGGGAGCAGCCTCCCCTGCGAGGCTGCGAAAAGCGAGGCGAATCTGGGATCTGGAGCCCCCCGCATCCGGATGAGGGGTCAGCTCAGAGATTAAGGGCCAACTGTGGCCCTCCTGGCCGGCGGAACGCCACTGTGGACAATTCAGGCCCCTCCTCTGGCAAGCCAACCTTGCGACGTGCGACATGGAACATTCGCGAGATCTGATCGGCGAAAATCCCCTCTCCTCGCATCCTGGAACCGAAGCGGGGGTCATTGAGCTTGCCGCCGCGGATCGCGCGGATGCGGCCCAGAACTTTGTCTTTCCGATCTGGAAAATTCCGCTCGAGCCACTCCTGGAATATCGGCGCTACCGTCAGCGGCAAGCGCAGGACTTCGGTGTAGGCCCAACTGGCTCCCGCTGCTTTGGCCGCGGCCAGGACCGATGGAATTTCATGGTCGTTGATCGCCGGGATCACCGGCGCCACCAATACGCCCGCCGGCACCCCGGCCTTGGCCAGGGTTGCCATGGCTTCCAGGCGCTGCCTCGGTGAGGCGGCCCGGGGTTCCAGTTTGTGCGCCAACTCCGAATCCAGCGTCGTAATGGAGATGTTCACATGCACGGCTCGGTGCGCCGTCAACTCTTTCAAAAGGTCCAGGTCGCGGGTGACCAGGGCATTCTTGGTGATGATAGAAACCGGGTTGCGAAATTCGGCCAACACCGCCAGACAGCGCCGGGTGATTTGAAGCTTGCGTTCGATCGGCTGGTAACAGTCCGTAACGCCGCTCATTGCCAGCTCCTGTGGTTTCCACTTGGGTGAAGAGAGCTCTTTGCGCAGCAGTTCGGGCGCATTCTCTTTGACCATGATCTTGCGCTCGAAATCCAGGCCGGCTGAGAAGCCCAGGTACTCGTGCGTGGGCCGTGCATAGCAATAGGAGCATCCGTGTTCACATCCCCTGAAGCTATTAATGCTGGCCTTGAACGGAATATCGGGACTGTCGTTGTAAGTGATAATCGTTTGCGACAGGTCCCGCAGAAATTGTGTCTTCGGGGAGGGCTCCTCCTCGGGATTCCAGTCTTCATCGCGCTCGAGTCGAAGTGTTTCAAAGCGGTTTGGTGGGTTGCTGAGCGCTCCCCGACCGCGCGGCGATGAAGATTTGGTGATCACCTCTCGATTCTCATTCATTCAACCATCCCGTTCCAATCGAATACTCTACGATGCTGCTTCGTCTTTAACAGAGGAGTAATATGGCAAGCCTGTGTTTGCTTGGCGAGGACGGGATTATGGCCAGCCACTGGGACCTTGGCGAGGGGTCATTGGCTGTGGGCCGTGATGCATCAGCCGATGTGACCATCAACGACGCGGCGCTCTCGAGGCGTCACTTTGTTATTTCGCGAGAAGGGCCGGATTACGTTCTTAAAGACCTGAACTCAAAGAATGGGACTTGGGTCGATGGCCGGCGCAGCACCCAGACCACTAAATTGCGCCACCACGACTGCATATCGGCGGGTCGAACTCTGTTTATGTTTGACGAGCAGCGAAGAAATGGCTAATGATGCGCTGTCTATCCGCAAAGCAGCGGAGACCGCTATGGCCAGGATTTGGACAAAGAGTGGCCGATTCTCGTGCAGGGGCTGTCCTAAAGGGCACGGATTGTCCGTTTGCCGGGGGCTGGCAGCGCGAAATCGCCAAAAGTCGCCCTCAGAGTGGTTTCGGGCAGTGGCACCCGGCTTTTGATGCTCTCACGTTTGATAGGGCCGTATTCCCGGCTATCAGCGCTCGATGGCCGGTTATCACCCAAAACGAAGTACTCTCCTGGGCGTAGTTTAAAGACAGACCTTTGGTTCCGTTCGTCAGGGAAGGTGAATGTATATTTTGGCAAGTATCCTTCAATCAGCATCTTGCGATTAATGAAAACATACCCCCGCCAAATCTCCAAGGTCTCTCCCGGCAAACCGACTATCCGCTTAACAGCGTATTCCTTGTTGCCATCATCCACCAGGACGATGTCGCCGCGAAGGAGTGGGCCAGAGATGGGTGCAGTATAGATGCGTGCGCCAGGCTCGTAGGTGGGCTCCATGCTGGTGCCATCTACGACTGAAACGGACCCCGAAACCGACGCAATGACGGTATGACCGGCGGCGATCCCTGCCAACGCGGCCAAACTGACCATTAAAAGCCAGCGAAACACGTCCTTTCGCCACAAATTCCTACTCAACCAATAAAGCTCTAGCATATTTGGCTTCCATCCGATGTCGCAAGTTCCTTGCCAACCTGGCCAACAATTCGCCTTTGCATCGGTTGGATTACATGACCATGCTCCTGTGAGCGAAATCCAGCCCATCAGGCCACGGAGACGCGAGGTGATTATGAGCTACACGATTCAATATCTGCAATCGGACGAAGCGGCCCAGGGAATCGAGGTCAGCACGCTGGTCAATTGCCTGGTCCAGGATGCGATTCGGCTCAGCGCCAGTGATCTGCACATTGAACCATGGGAGAACTCGATTGCCGTTCGGGCCCGAGTCAACGGAGTGCTGACTGAGATCGCCCATCTGCCACTCGAGTTGCTCGATAAAATCTCGACCCGTTTCAAGGTCATGGCCAACCTGGTGACCTATCAGGTGGGCATGCCTCAGGACGGGACCGCCCTGGGCGGCCCGGAACTGGAGGGGGTGCAGTTGCGTGTCTCTATTTTCCCGACGACCCGTGGAGAGAAGATCGTTGCGCGCCTGTTCGACCCGCGCGACCGGCGGTTTGATTTGGGGTCATTGGATTTCGAAGAATCGACGCTTCAAGGGCTGCTGCGGGTGCTCAAACGCACCAGCGGCCTGCTCCTGTTTACCGGCCCAACCGGTTCAGGCAAGACCAGCACGATGTACTCGGCTTTGTGCTATATCATCCAGCGGGACGGCGCAAGCGTCAGCATCAACACCGTCGAAGACCCGGTCGAATTCAACCTCGCGATGGTGAGCCAGACCCAAATCAACTCCAGCCAGGGATTTACTTATGCGATGGCGTTACGGAGTATCATGCGGCAGGACCCACAGGTCATCATGGTCGGGGAAATTCGTGATGCCGAAACAGCGGCTATTGCGGTGCAGGCCGGTTTGACAGGGCACCTGGTCATTAGCACGATCCATTCGGGAGTCTCGGCAGGTGCTTTTACACGCCTGATCAACATGGAAATCGAGCCGTTCATGCTCGCCTCCAGCGTGCTGGCCGTGATGGGCCTGCGCCTGGTCCGGCGCAACTGTCCAAATTGCCTCCAGGCCTACGAGCCCACGCCAAGCCAGCTTAAAGTGGCTCCGCAGGAACTCGTCGCAGAGGCCCAGTTCCGCCAGGGGGCAGGATGCGAGCAATGCAACAACACCGGCTTCGCCGGGCGCATGCCCGTCAGCGAGTTGTTGCTGGCCAACGAACCTTTCCGAGAAGCCATCCTCAAAAAAATGCCCACCTCCGCTCTTGAAGAAATCGCTGTCCAACAGGGCATGCGCACCCTCTGGCAGAATGGCCTGCGCCGCGCCCTCAGCGGCCAGACCACACTCGAGGAAATCATCCGGGTCGTGGCCGCTGATTTAATGTGAGGCCCTTTTTGACTGGCCAGGCCAGCCGCGTTGGGCACAAGCTTCGGGCGATGAAAGCGACTCTCTTTTTCTCATTGGCAGCCGTCGCGGTGAGTTGGTTGGTTGTCCCGCAGGCAGCAATTGGGGCCGACTTGGTTTATGCGAAAGATGGCTCGGGTGTTTACGGCTATAAAGACACCCCCAAACTTCCCTGGTGCCAATGGCTGGTCCACGACCCGGACCGGCCCAATCCCAAGCGCGTGGACCCGGGTCAGGCTGGGCCACCCGCGCCAATGCCTTCGGATGCCGTCATGCTCTTTGACGGCCAGGATGTTTCGCGTTGGGAACCGCTCGGGGATTGGAAGGTGGCCGATGGCTGCCTGATCTCAGGCAACAGCCACTTTGCGACGAGGGAAAGCTTCGGCAACATTCAGCTTCACATCGAATGGATGGCGCCCGCCGGCTTTGAAGGCCCCTGGTATAACCGCGGCAATAACGGCGTCATGCTCATGGGCCTCTATGAAATCCAAATCTTCGATTCCTATAATGAGAAAATCTATCCCGATGGCGCCTGCGCCGCCATCTACGGCCAAACACCGCCCCTGGTGAATGCCACGCGTCCGCCGGGACAGTGGCAAACCTATGACATCGTGTTTCTGTCGCCGAAGTTCGATGGCCAGAGACTCCTTTCTCCCGCCCGCGTGACGGTTTTCCATAACGGCATCCTGGTGCAACTCAACGAGGAGATTCATGGCGAGACCGGCCACCGCATCCTGCCCGAATATAAACACAAAATCAGCGAAGGCCCTCTGGCCTTTGGCGGGCACGGATGCCCGGTGCGATTCCGCAATGTCTGGCTGCGGCGGCTCTGAAAGCGCCGCGTTCATGTTCACCGTAACATGAACGCAGGTCCGCCAATGCAACCCTACTCCGACGGCGGCCCGCTCTCAGGCACTGCCCGGTAAAAACGGGCGGAGTCGGCGCCGGCGTCCGGATCGACAAAATTGATCAAACCATCCACCACCTGATTGGTGCAGATCGGTGTCCAGCGCAACAAGTCCGTCGAATACTCGATATGGAACCAGGCGCCATCCGGGCCTCCGGCGCTCAGACTGAAACAATCCCCAGGCAACATCCCGGTGATTGGGCGCGGGGAGCCGCTATCCAGAATGACCGCTCCGGCCACAGTCGGGAAGCCCATCAGATAATTGGTGCCGGGCGCGAGCTTGAGCACCACCGTGCTGGTGATATCCGGCGGGCCGTCATCCAGGGGCACCACGGTAATTTGAGCGCGCCTTTCGCCCGCCGGGATGGTCACCGAACCGGCGAGCGGCACATAATCCACGCCGTTGGTGGCGCTGCCGCCGATATCATAACTGACGACTAAATCGTCATTGGTATCACCGAACCGGCGCACCGTAAACGTGGCATCCTTTGGCCCGCAATTGGTAAAGAACCGGCGGAACGAGATGGCCGTCGCCCAGTTACCCCACGTGGGCGCCGGGTTGGTCAACCCAACCCAGGGCCAACAATTGGTCCCTTCAATCGCCAGCGGGTCGGTGGCCGCGATGCTCACGATTGGCGGACGATTGGTCGGCGGCGGCGGCGATGGAAGAATAGTGATATTGACCGGCGGAGAGGTGGACATGGCTCCCCCGTTATCAGTGGCCACTGCCGTCAGCGGGTACAGTCCAACTGGCGGGTTGGACCAGACCAGGAAAAACACGTTGGATGGGCAATAGAGCATGGGTGTGCTCGCCGTAAGGCAGATGGTCTGGCCCGCACCGAGGTCGTTAGTGCCCGCAAAGAACTCCACCGACGCCACCGAGCCGTCCGAGTCCTTTGCGTAGGCAAAGATCGGGACATCTGCCGGCGTCCTAAATACCGCGCCATTGGGCGGGCTGCTGATGCGCACCAAGGGCGGGTAATTGGTCGGGGGCGGCGGGGGCGGCCCGGTCTGCACCGAGATGTTGACCCCCGCAGAGGTGGTTGATGCCCCCCCATTGTCGGTTGCCACGGCCGTGAGTGTGTAATTGCTTGGCGGGACATTAGACCAAACCAGGACATAGACCAGCCCGTCGTATCCATCCACACCCGGGGGGTCCAGAACTAACGGCATGCCGGGCCCCAGATCGGTAGTTCCTGCAAAGAACTCCACATTGCTTACAGACCCGTCCGGGTCGGCTGCTTTGGCAAATAATCGAATATCAACCGGAGTAAAAAATGTGGCGCCGTTTTGTGGAGAAATCAGGCTAACGATAGGCGGAACATTGGTGGGCGGCGGAACGGTTTTGACACTGACATTTACCGGGTCGGATGTGGTCGATGCGCCGCCATTATCCGTTGCCACGGCTGTGAGACTATAGTTGCCGGGAGGGACATTGCTCCACAGCAGGCAGAACGGGTTCACCGGGCTGGCGCTTGCCGGGTTATTGGTCCGAATCCCCAGGCTGGTTGTTCCGGCGAAGAACTCGACGGTCGCAACGTAACCATCCGGATCAAACGCATAGGCGCAGACCGGGATATTGGCCGGGGCGGCAAAGGTCGCCCCGCCAGGCGGTGTGGTGATGGCAACCGTCGGCGGAATATTGGTCATGAACGTGGGTGTGATATAGACCACCGCTGTATCCGGCTCTCCGATGATATAGTTAATCGGTATCATCAACGGCGAGGCCGTCAGGTGCAACTTCACCGTTTCCGTGGCGCTTTGGCCGTTATTAATCGGGTCAATCGCTATCGAATTAGTTCGTTCTCCTGCGGGTATGGTCACCCAGTTCCCGATTTGGGTATAGTCCACGCCATTCGTCGCCGTCCCCACAATGCTGTAGTAGATATTCAAAGTCGCGTTGGTTGGACCCGCTCGCACCGCGGTGAACGTGCCGGTCTTGCCCGCCCACGAGGCCAAAGGATCCGTTGCCCAGATCGTGACCACGGGCATTGAAAAGTTGGTGGCTATTTGGGCCGACGCGCCTAACGCTCCTGCGAAAAAAAACCCAAAAAAAAGATGGCTGCCGTGCAAGGCCCAGAGTTTATGCAGTTTCGATTTCATACGAATGATCTTTCTTCGTCTGTGCCCGCATACTGACCGTAAAGTAAATAGTCCACGGCAAAGACGGTCAAGTCCGTACATTCCCTTAACAGCTTTCCTTACCACTTCGGAGCGACGAGCGAGCCTTCTGCGAGTCCTCGTATTCTTGCGGTTTTTGCTCGGGAATTGAATTGATCAGGGTTCCTGGAATTCGACCCTACCCACGAGTCCGGCACCCGAGACTTTTTGCCATTATCTCCATGCACCAGGTCGCTGAATCATGCGGCGAAGGACACCGAGGGAATTTCTCCGCGTCAACGAATTGGCTTGCTTCTGTGCGCGCCCTGGCCTTTAAGTAGAGTGCGCGTGGGGCCGCAGCGCTGCTGCTTCTACGCATCGTGCAAACAGAAGCTTTTATGTCAAAGGTCCAACTATCCTGCCTTGGCTGGTCTTATACGTATTTCAAACATTCCCTCTGCGCTGCGGGTCTGTGGGTGCTGCTATCGAGCAGTGTGGCAGCGAGCGGCGCCGCCGGAGGGGGTCAGCCAATCTCGCTCGCGACTCACAAGATCGAAGTCCATACCCCGGCCCTGCGCGCCAAGTTGGAAGCTCAGGGCGCCAAGCTCATAGCCGATTACGGCAGCTACCAACTCTATGAAGCGGCTCAGATTGCTCCAGACGTGCTGAATCAACCCGGCATCGAGTCGCGCGACCAGTACAACATTATTGAATTGCACGCCGCCCCATTGGATACCAGCAAGCCCGAGGTCCAGGCCCTTCGCAAAACAGCCGGCTCATTCTCCGGCAAACATCTGCACCTGGTGCAATTTGCAGGGCCGGTCCAACCCGCCTGGCGCGATGAGTTGGTTGCGGCTGGAGTTCAAATCGTCGCGTATATCCCTGAAAATGCATACTTGATTTATGGCGATTCTGGCGCTATCGCTAAGGTCCAGAGTTTGGCAGCCACAGCCCCGCATGTCCAATGGGACGGCCCCTTTCTTGCCGAGTATAAGATTCACCCGGCTGCCCGAACGATCGATGCCCAGGGCAATCCGCGCCAGATTGGGACAGACCTTTTTGCCATCCAACTAGTTGCTGACAACGCTAATGCGGCCACGTTACAATTGATCGATCAGCTCAAACTCGAACCACTCAAGAAGGAAAACGCCGTTCTTGGATATTTAAATGTCATCGCGCGGCTCGACCCCGCCACCCTCACCCAGCTTGCGGCACAGCCCGACCTCTTATCCATCCAGCCGTATTTCGTCCCCAAAAAGTTATGCGAACGACAGGACCAGATTTTGGCCGGGAATCTGACCGGGAACGTCCCCAGCGGCCCCGGTTATCTCAACTGGCTCCAGGGTGTTGGGTTCTCCCAGGGCCAATTTTCCACCTCGGGCTTTGCGGTGGATGTTACGGATAGTGGCGTCGATGACGGGACGACGACGCCGAATCACCCAGGACTCTATGTCAAGGGTGATACGACCCAGAACAGCCGCGTGATTTACAACCGGCTCGAAGGAACTCCCAATCCAAATAGTACGCTTGTTGGCTGTGATGGCCATGGAACCATAAACGCCCACATTATTGGCGGATACAATGATTTGCCCATTGGCTTCCCCTTCACGGATTCTTCCGGCTTCCATTACGGTCTCGGTGTCTGCCCGTTCGTTAAAATCGGCTCCACGGTAATTTTCGATCCGGTTAATTACACTTTCCCGGACTTCACAGCCGTTCAATCGGCAGCCTACCAGAACGGTGCGCGCGTCAGCGCTAATAGTTGGGGCGGCGGCGTTCCTGGCGAATACAATGTGGACTCCCAGGAATATGATGCCCTGGTCCGCGACGCTCAACCTTCCGGCGCCCCAATCTCGGCGCCTGGCAATCAGGAGATGTGCATTGTGTTCGCCGCCGGAAACGACGGTGAATTCGGCTCTCAAACCGTCAGTTCTCCGGGGACAGGGAAGAACGTCATCACTGTCGGGGCGGGTGAAAACGTGCAGCCTTTCGGCGGACCTGACGGCGGCGGCATCGACGATACCGGCGCCGACAGCGCCAACGATGTGATTTTCTTCTCGAGTCGCGGTCCGTGCAGTGACCTTCGGCACAAGCCCGACATCATGTCCCCCGGCACCCACGTTAGCGGCGGCGTCGCCCAGGCGCCCAGTCCCGGCCCAACGGGTACGGCCGATCCCTGTTTTAACGGCTCACGGGTATCTGGCGGCCCAAACAACTCGCTGTTCTGGCCGCTCGGTCAGCAATTCTACACCTCTTGTTCGGGAACCAGCCAGGCAACGCCCGGGGCCGCCGGCTCCGCCGCCCTGGTGCGCCAGTACTTCATCAATAACTTCACCAATCCGCCCAGCCCAGCCATGACCAAGGCCTTTCTGATGAATACTGCCCGCTATATGACGGGCCTCAATGCCAATGATACCCTCTGGTCGGATAACGAAGGCATGGGCGAGGTGAACCTGAGCATGGCTTTCGATAACGCCACACCGCGGGTTTTGCGTGACGAACTACCGGCCGACCTCTTCACAGCAACGGGCCAGGCGCGTTATTTCACCAACGCGATTTCCGACCCCACCAAACCCTTTCGGGTCACCCTCGCATGGACGGACGCGCCCGGCAACACGGCTGGCAACGCCTATAACAACAACCTCGATCTCACCGTCTATGTTGGAAACAATGTTTACAAAGGGAACAACTTTAATGGCCGCTACTCGGTCACCGGTGGCAGCGCCGACTTCAGGGACAACGTGGAAAGCGTGTCTCTGCCTGCCGGCAATTCCGGCTTCGTGACAATAGCCGTCACAGCCGCCAACATTAACTCTGATGGCGTGCCCAACAACGGCTCGCCCTTGGACCAGGATTTCGCGCTAGTCGCCTATAACGCGACCTTGCCACCGCCCACGGTAAGCGGGGTTGTTCCTGCGAGCCTGACGTTAATCAATGGCCAACCGGCGACCTTTACACTCAACGTCACGGGCATTGCCCCATTTAGCTATCAGTGGCGCAAGAACGGCGCCAACATCGCCGGGGCGACTCTCAGCTCGTATTCCATTGCGGCCGTTACGACCAACGATGCCGGCGCTTATTCGGCAGTGGTCACCAATTCCTACGGCTCCGCCCTTAGCCCCGTCGCCGCGCTGACCGTGATTCAAACTTTGCCATTACCTTTCGCACTCGATAACAGCAACCTGACCTGGACCACCGACATCAGCACAACGCCTTGGTTCGGCCAGGCCGCCGTCTCGCATGACGGTATCGCTTCGGCCCGAAGCTATTTCATCGGCAACAATCAGCGGAGCACCCTGACAACAACCGTTACCGGCCCCGGCACACTCTCATTTTGGTGGAAGGTGTCATCCCAAGCCAATGGGGATACGTTTACATTTAGTGACGTGGCCCCGGGCGTGAACAATGCCGTGACGATCTCCGGCGAAGTCGATTGGAATTTGCAGCAGGTTTATCTCCCGGCCGGTCTTCAAACCCTGCAGTGGGTTTACGCCAAAAACGGTTCCGGCACTGCCGGAAGCGATACCGCGTGGCTCGACCAGGTGAGCTTTGTGGCTGGACCCACAGCCCCATTCATTACCCGGCAACCCACCGGCAATAGCATCATTGCCGGCGGCCCCATCACCTTCAGCGTCGTCGCCGATGGCACGCCCGTCCTGACATATCAGTGGCAGCTCAATGGCGTGAACATTCCTGGCGCCACATCGAGTTCCCTGTCAATTCCTAATGCCGGTGTTCTGGATAGCGGCACCTACACCGTGCTCATCAGCAACGCCTATGGATCGCTTCTCAGTTCCGGCGCGTATTTGGGTATCGTTCCGCTGGTGGGTCGCGGCGACAATTCGCTGGGCCAACTCAATGTGTCACTCGTGGCCACCAACGCCGTCGCTATCGCCGCAGGCTCCTGGCATAGCCTGCTCCTTCGCGGCGACAGCTCGATTCTGGCTTGGGGCGAGAATTATGACGGCCAATGCAACGTTCCCAATACCCTGGTCAACCCGCTGGTCCTTGCCGGGGGCGGCTATCACAGCCTGGCGCTGCAGGCCAACGGAACGGTGGTGGGTTGGGGCGCCAATTACGACGGCCAGGCCACGCCACCCGCCGGATTGACCAATGTCATCGCCATTGCCGCCGGCACCTGGCACAGCCTGGCCTTGCGCTCAGACGGCACAGTTGTGGGCTGGGGCGATAACAGCCTGGGCCAAGCGATTCCTCCCGCCGGCTTGGCCAATGTCATCGCCATCGCTGCCGGAGGCAGTCACAGCCTCGCGTTGCGCTCGGATGGAACCGTGGTTGCCTGGGGTGAAAACACGGATGCCAATGGGAACTTCGTGGGTCAGTCCATTGTTCCGGCCGGTTTAGCCAAGGTCGTGGCCATCGGCGCGGGAGAGTATCACAGTCTGGCCGTCAAAGCCGATGGAACTCTGGTCGCCTGGGGCGATAACTCTCAGGGCCAATGCCAGCCGCCGCAGCCTTTGACCAATGCCATCGCCGCGGCGGGCGGCAGCGGGCATACCGTCGTGCTGAAGGCCGATAGCACCATCCTTTGCTGGGGCAACGATTGGAATGGCCAGTGCGATTTCCCGGCCGGCACCTCGAACGTGGTCGCCATCGCCGCCGGTAGCGCCCATACGCTGCTGCTGGAAGGCAACCGCTTTGGCCTGCCACATCTGCTGCGTCCAACCCGTTCAGGCAATCAGTTTAGCGTTTTGGTTCAGACCCAGGTGGGCAGCAATTACGCGCTCGAATACAGCACTTCACTCAACCCGTCGAACTGGATTTCGCTTACCACCCTTAAAGGGGACGGCGCCTTGCATTACCTATTGGACACGACTGCCACCGGTCCGCAGCGGTTTTATCGCGTGCGCCAGTTCTAAGGGATCTGCAAAGACAAATTCCCTCTTTCGGGCGTGCGAAGGGATTCAACAAAACTGACTCTAAAGCGTTCAATCTGACGCCGATCGGTTGCTGCGCGCGGGTGGCTGAGGCGCCGACGCCAACGGCGTCTCCCTCATACCAGTCCCAGGACAAACGCCCGGGCGACGCCCTGGGAAATGGGGTGAGTGATGGTTTGCAGGCCAACGGCCTGCCTTATAGAGGATTCTATGAAGCAAACCGTTGGCCTGCGAATGCAGTCTTGGCCTCTTTTCCCACGGCGCTGGCCCTGGGCTGGTATAAACGAGGCCTTTGACCTGGGGACTCCGCTCTGGCGCCTAGGCCGAGTCTTGGACCCCGTCCCCGCCGTCGCCGTGTCTCCGACTTTGCATGAGACCAATTGAAAACTACGCCTGACAGATGTGGGCAATGCTAAGGGCCTCGGCCCACGGAAGCGCTCCGGCGCTTCGCATTTCCGCCCACACAACCTTCGCACGGTCTCACTCTGACTTGGGCGCCCAGGCCAGTCCGTCCGCGCCGCGCCCGGCATCGATTAGCTTGTCCACTTTCCAGTTTTTGAGGTCGAGCACGGCTACCTGGCGACTGGCGTCGCATGAAACAAATGCCACGGCCCCATCGGGACGCATCAGCACTTCCTGCGGGGCACGCGGCACATCAAACGAACGCACGACCTTCATGGTGTTGAGATCGACGACCGCGACCTGGTGTTCTCTGGGCACAGCCACCAGCAACCAGCGCCCATCGGGGGTCGGGGCGCTGCCGTAACCGGTGCCGGGCAGAGGGACCCATTTGCTGACCTGGTTGGAGGCGGTATCGATGACAGCCAGTTGCGGTTTGGTTGTGTCCGAGGTAAATGCCCAGCGGTCGTCCACCGAGAGCGAGATACGCTGGGTGTGAGGGGAGACGGGAATCACAGCCAGGACCTTGCCCTCCTGCAGGTCCAGGGCCGAGACCGTGCCGGGGCCAACATTGGCTGTATAACCCCGCCGGCCATCGCTGGTAATTGCCAGCATGTGCGACTCGGGTTGGCCGGTCGGAATGCTCCTGAGGATTTTCAGCGAATTCGGGTCCACAACGGTTATAGCGTTTTCCAACTCCGTTGTGATGTACAGCAGGCCGTCTTTGGTGCCGACCATGACGCAGTGGGGGCGGACGCCTTTGCCGAAATCCACCGTGCCAACGATCTGCCGTGACGTGAGATCGATGACGCGCATCAAGCGTCCATCAGTCCCAGCACCGCCGACGCCCGAGTTGCCGTAAATGGGGACAAAGGCCCGCTTGCCATCGGGCGAAGCCGCCACTTCGTGGCCGGTGACGCCATCTTCAGGGACGGCGGCGATTTGGGTTCCGGCAACCGGATCAATAATGCCGAGCGCGCGGTCGCCCTTATTGCAAACCAGGACCAGGCCCTGGCTTTCGGCGGCGGTCGCTTGGGTGGCGAACATCATCGAGGCCATTGCCGAGAATGTGAGAATGCATAACGCGACAAAGGAACCCATGCAACGATTTGGAGTCAGCAGTAAAACAATGAGTGAGATCATGCCCGAACCATTGCCTTGCTCGGCACGAAAGTCAACCGAGACGGCGCTGCTGCAACCGAGCTTCGGCCAGATCAATATCCCGCTGGATTCGCCTGAAGGCCTTGTTATCGAGTTTCTCCTCGTTTCGCAGTTGGATAACCGTCTGGCGTTCCGTCTCCAAAGCGCCCCGGGCTAACTCCTCAAAATCCGCTGAGAACAAGCGCGGGCCCCCTTCTTCATGCGGCACCTCATTGTGCAATTGGCGAATACGGTCCTCATACTCAGCCCGAAGGCGTTCAACAGTCTCGGGCCTGATGCGGTTGGACGAACGCATCTCTTCGAGACGCGCCAAGGCTGCCTCATTGGCCTTGAGTCGCGCAGTCTTCTCCTCTCGTTCCGACACCCGATCATCAACCACCTTTAACCAGCGAACCAGGGGCGAGAGCATTGGCCCTTGCAGCACCAGCGTTCCAAAGATGACGCAGAACGTCAGCAACAGGATGAGGTTGCGTCCGGGGAACGGCTGGCCATTGGGCAGCGCGAAAGGAATGGCCAGCGCTCCGGCAAGCGAATCAGCCCCTCGCATGCCCGTCCAGGCGATCAAGACCGCGTGCTGCCAGGGAGCAGCCGCTTCTTTCCGAAATGTCCGGCTCACCAGGCGAGATACATAGCTCGAGCCAAACATCCAGACAAAGCGAACCAGGACTATCCCCGCCAGGACGAGCACGGCCAGCTTTGCCGATTGGCTCATCGAATGGGCAGGAAGAGAACGAACCACCACCGGCAACTCCAGGCCGATGAGCATGAACAGCACTCCGTTCAGAATGAACACAACCGTTTCCCAAACCGGCAAGGCCTGCAGCCGCATCCGCCCCCGCAGCACCCGGGGCGCGTGCCAGCCATAGACCATCCCGGCGATGACCACGGCCAGGATTCCGCTAACATGCAGCCGTTCACCGGCGAAATAGGCCACATAAGGTGTCAACAGGGAGAACATCGTTTGGACGGGCGGATCATCCAAACGCCGTTGGACCTGAGTGGCCAGCCAGCCCGTGGCCAAACCCACGCAGATGCCTCCTGCCGCCGCAATCAAAAATCGCGTGGTTGCCTCGGCCAGCGAGAAGCTCCCCGTCATCACCGCCGCCACCGCGAACCGAAACGAGATAAACGAAGTGGCGTCATTGACCAGGCTTTCACCCTCCAGGATAACAACAATCCTGCGCGGCACCCGCAAGTGCTGCGTCACCGACAGAGCCGCCACGGCATCGGGTGGAGAAATGATAGCGCCGAAGACAAAACCGGCCGCCAGGGGCAAACCAGTCAGAGAATGGAACAAGTAAGCCGTGGCCGTCATAGTGGCCAGGACCAATCCTATGGCCAGGAACAGAATGGGGCGCAAGTTGGCGCGGAAATCCCGCCAAGTTGTATAGACGGCTGCCGGATAGAGCAGGGGCGGAAGAAACAAGTCGAAAACCAACCTGGGGTCCAGGCGTATCACCGGAACACCCGGAATCAGAGCAAGCACCAGACCGCCCACCGTGAGCAGTATCGGGTAAGGTACCCGGATTTTTCGCGCCGCCAGTGCCAGTAACCCAACGGCGACCAGACAGATTAGAATGAACTCGGTTTTGCCGACCATAGCTTTCGACGGCACGTACAACTCGCCGGAACCGGCTCAAACGTGTCACGGTCTAAGCCGTATAGCTTCCCGACGACACGGCCCCTCCGTGTCCGGTCCAGTTGCTATGGAAGAACTGGCCGCGCGGTTGATCGAGACGCTCGTAAGTGTGGGCGCCGAAATAATCGCGCTGGGCCTGAAGCAGGTTTGCCGGCAATCGTTCGCTTCGATAACCGTCATAGAAAGACAAGGCGGTGCTGAAAGCCGGCACGGGGATGCCCTTCTTGACCGCAGCCGCCACGGCATTGCGCCAGGCGCGGTGGGAGCCATTGAGGGCTTTGCGAAAGAACGGGTCGAGCATCAGGTTGGTCAATTTTGGATGTTTGTCAAAGGCCTCTTTAATCTTGCCCAGAAACACGCTGCGAATAATGCAACCCCCGCGCCACATCAGGGCCACGCCGCCGTAGTTGAGTTTCCAATGATACTGCTGGGCCGCCGCTCGCATCAGCATGTAGCCCTGCGCGTAGGAGATGATCTTCGAAGCATAGAGCGCCTGGCGGATTTCCTCAATAATCCGGGCGCGCTCGCCTTTGATGGCCGGCTTGGGGCCGCGCAGCTTTTTGGCTGCAATCACGCGCTCCTCTTTCAGGGCCGATAACATCCGCGCATAGACCGCCTCGGCAATCAACGTAATGGGCGTGGCCAGGTCCTGCGATGAAATCACCGTCCATTTGCCCGTGCCTTTCTGCCCGGCCGTATCGAGGATTTTATCTACCAGCGGCTGGCCGTCGCTGTCCTTGAAGGCAAGGATGTCGCGGGTGATTTCGATGAGGTACGAGTTGAGTTCGCCTTGCTGCCACTGGGCAAAGACGTCATGCATTTCCGGTGCGCTCAGGCCCAGGCCCATTTTCATCAGGTTGTAGGCCTCGCAGATGAGCTGCATGTCGCCGTATTCGATGCCGTTATGCACCATTTTGACGTAATGGCCTGCACCGTTTTCTCCCACCCAATCGCAGCAGGGCGCGCCATCATCCACTTTTGCAGCTATCTTCTGAAAAATGTCCTTCACATGCGGCCAGGCCGTCGGCGAACCGCCCGGCATGATGCTCGGACCATGCCTCGCCCCCTCTTCGCCGCCAGAAACTCCCGTGCCGACGTACAGCAGGCCCTTGGATTCGACGTGCTGCGCCCGGCGAATGGTGTCTTCGAATAGCGAATTGCCGCCGTCAATGATGATGTCGCCCGCTTCAAGCAGCGGCAATAGTTGCTCGATAAACTCGTCCACAGGTTTTCCGGCTTTGACCATCAACATCACGCGGCGCGGTTTCTTGAGAAGACCAACCATCTCTTCGAGCGAATGGGCTCCGATCACCTGAGTGCCTTTGGCTTCCTTGTTCAGGAAATCATCAACCTTCGACACCGTCCGGTTAAAGGCCGCGACGGTGAAGCCGTGGTCGTTCATGTTTAAGATGAGGTTCTGGCCCATGACGGCCAGCCCGATAAGGGCGATATCAGCTCTTGGTTCCATAAATCAGTCCTTTCCTATCAAAGGCGGCACCATACAAAAACGGGGCTCATCCGCCAGAGAAATCGCCATGTTGAGGCTTTCCGGGTTCATGGGGGGGCTCAATTTGGCTGAGGCAGCCGCACTCCGGCAAGCCATATCCGGCCACGACCAATCGGACGGCCGCGCGCACGCGTTGCACCTCGCGCTCCACCGCACCGAAGTCCTCAAAAGGAACCTGGAGGCGCTGGCCGACCAAATCTTTGGCGTGGGCCACCAGGATAATGCGCTTCTTTCTGCCCTCCGGCATCACCTAAGCCGGGAATTGACCGCCGATGAAATCTCGGCGGCGCAGCAGGGAGAATTCCCGGCCTCACTCCAGTTAGCCAATCTGCCCGAGGCGGCATAACTCGAATTAGTAGCCCCAATGCCGAGTCAGCCGCCGCGGCTGACGGCACTCTGAAACTCCAATTCCGCGTTGCCAACCTCGGAGACGTAGTAATTCCAAATTTCGAAGATGTCCGACCTGGCGGCTGGCGCTAATAGGAATTGGCTCATTTCGGCTTTCGAGCTCGAAATGCTTTGCTAATGGCTTTTAATTCCGCTTCGGCCAGCTCTCCCGGAATGCCCTTTTCGTCGTTGAGTTCGTTCAGCCCTTCGCTCGCCCGCAGCGCAGCAGAGGGCGAAGGATGGTGTCCTTCAAAGCTTTAGCGAAGGAGGACCGCTCGTGAAGCTTGCAAATACGCCACAACAACGCCATACTAATGGCATGAAAACAACCGTTGAACTCGACGCATCCAACCGGATCGTGCTTTCTCGTGACTTGCGGCGCGCAGCCGGAATCCCGCAAAGGCAGAAACTTATCGTTTCGGCAACGCCGGGGCGGATCGTGTTGGAAATGGAGAACAATGCTCCCGGGCGCATTATTAGACGCGGGAAGCTCAAGGTTTGGACCGGTGCAGTGCCCACTACACCAATCGAGGAGGCGGTTAACCAATCACGGCATTACACTCGATGACCTTTCTTGATACCGGTATCATAGTCGGAGCCGTATTGGAGTCGCATCCAGAACATATGGCCTGCCTCTCGGCACTGGAGGATTCGGAACAGCCGTTCTCGAATGCTCATGCGTTGGCCGAAACCTTCGCAACTCTAACGGGGTTTTACAAGGTCCCGACGGAGGCTGCAGCCGATTTGACTCTGGGGCTTCGTACTTCAATTGAGGTCGAACCATTGGCGTTAGCGGACTACGAAGCATCGATTCGGGAGGCACGTAGCCGGGGGGTAATGGGCGGGGGAATTTACGATTCCTTGCACGCGAGCTTTGCCCGCCGCAAAAGGGCATTCCAGATCGTCACACGGAACCCCTCCCATTTTCACCATGTGGCGCCGGACATCGAGATACTGACGCCTTAAGGCAGAAAAGCCACTCCGGGTCCCTTCGAAAGGGCTTAAGCCCAGCGCACAATGTTTTATTCAGGGCGAGAACAGGCGAACGCTGACTTTCGGCTTATCGTTTGAAAACCGGTGTGTGACTTTGCCCTGAATGGCATTTCAGGAGGTCAGTCCCACGCACCACACACGATCTAGCTTTTGTTATTCAACTGACGCCCTCAGCCATCGACAAAATGATTTCGGCCTTTTCTCCTGATTATTTTCTGGACGAAGCTGGGGTCCGGGCCGCTTATCAACCACCACACCAGCTCGATGCGCTCGACGGATAACTGAGTTACCATACCTGGAAAGAAACTTATCGCATGGATGGGGGTTTGTGGGCTGGAATCACAGGAAAAGAGGCGAAAAGCCGCAAAAAAGAAGGTAAGAAACTTTGGCATGGTTTAGGCTAAGAGGTTGCCGGGTTCTTCGAGCGCAGACCGAGAACCCGAACCTGCGGAAGGAACTCAGGTCAGTCAGTCCGAGATGTTCGGCTGCCGTAGGAGAAAAGAATTTAGCGGCGACCCACCGCTCCCTGTGGCTCGGCTCACGCCCGCGACCGGCCACAGGGGTTTTTTTTGCGATGAAAAAGAAGATTCTGATAGGGGACGACGACCCTTCGGTGCGCCAGATGATTGGGCGCGTGCTGGAAGTGGCCGGTTACATGACCCTGCGCTCCGGCGGAGGGAGCGAAGCGGTTTCCAAATTCCGCGCCGCTGAACCAGACCTGGTGTTGCTGGATTTGAGGAGCCCGGACCACCACGGCTGGGAGGCATTCGAGCAAATCAGCCGCTTCAATAGCCTGGTCCCGTTAGTTGCCATCACCGCTTGGCCCAACCAATATGGAAATGCCGTCGAGCGCGGGATTGATGCGTTGATGGAAAAGCCCCTGGATTTGCAATTACTGTTGCAAACCATTGGGGAGTTGCTTGCCGAACCCGAATCGGTTCGAACCCAGAGGATCACTGACCGCAATTTCACGACGGCTTACCTGGGCCATCCCAATCCAGTAGCTTCTCACGCCTGAAAGCGCAGCCCGCTTAGGCGCTCAGTCAATTCCCCAGTTGGGACGAATGTCTTGGTCCAACGACGTGCCAGCCGGTTGGCGCAATAGGCGTCGTTCAGCCAATACCCCAATCATCGCGGCGTTATCGGTGCACAGCGCGCGTTGAGCCAGGAGGAGCTTAAAACCTTCGCGCTCGCAAGCGGCGGTCAGCTCCTGGCGCAATGCACGGTTGCACGTCACCCCCCCGGAGGCGGTGATCCATCTGACGCCTAACCGTCTGGCAGCGCGCATCGTCTTGCTCACCAATACATCCACAATCGCCTTCTGCACGCTGGCGCACAGGTCCCGCAATCCTTGGTCTTCGCGCAGCAGGCCGGGATTATCGCGCAAGAAATATCGAACCGAGGTTTTCAAACCACTAAAGCTGAAATCATCGTTGCTTTCATGAATCATCGGACGCGGAAACTCAAAGGCCTTCGGGTTTCCCTTCTCAGCCAGCCGGTCAATTTCCGGCCCCGCCGGGTAGGCCAAACCCATCAGCTTGCCAGTTTTATCGAAGCACTCACCGGCGGCGTCATCGACCGTCGAGCCCAGCAGGCGATGGTCCAATTCACCGCAGACCTGCACCAGCAAGGTGTGGCCTCCGCTCACAACGAGCGACACATTGGGCTCGAGTTCTTCAAAGCGCGCGACGGGCGGGGTGCCTTGCAGCCAGGGGGAATAGAGGTGAGCCTCGTGATGATGAACGCCCAGGAATGGACGGCGTAAAGAAAATGCGAGGGCCTGGGCCGCTTTCAAGCCCACTAACAGAGCGCTGGGAAGACCCGGGCCTTGCGTCGCGGCGACTGCATCCAACTGTTCAGGCCCGGCACCGGCCTGCTTCAGCACTGCGGCGGAGAGGGGAAGGAGGTTGCGCAGATGCTCGCGCGCTGCCAACTCCGGCACGACCCCGCCATATTCGGCGTGCAGGCCGACTTGGGATGAGACCATGTTAGCCAGCACACGTCCTCCCTGGATGAGCGCCGCGCTGGTCTCATCGCAGGAAGTCTCGAATGCCAGCAGCATTACTGCGGGACAGGCACCTTTTCGTTTCTGGCTACCCGTTTGTCCGCCAGGGGTGTCCGCTGCGTGAACAGGGTGATGCCCTTCAGCAGGTCCATTGCCCGATCGATCTGAGGGTCCTGCAGGTGCTCTAGCCGATCACGCTCGGGTTGCTCCAGGCTTTGCAAACCGCCCGGCGCCCGCTGGAGTTGCATATCGCGGTCCTGCTCGTCGGTGACTGGCACGATGATGTCGGGAGTAATGCCGCGTTCATGAATGACTTTGTGACTTGGGGTGTAATACTTTGCGGTGGTCAGGCGCAATGCCGAACCGTCTTTCAATGGCATGATGCTTTGCACGGACCCTTTGCCGAAGGTCTTCTCGCCCAGGATAATGCCGCGTTTGAGGTCTTGGAGGCAGCCCGCCACAATTTCCGAGGCGCTGGCGCTGTACCCGTTCACCAGCACAACCATCGGCATATCGTGCAACTCATCTCCGCTCCCGGTGGCGCGGTGTTCTGAATCCTGGGCAGGGTTACGGCCTTCGGTTGTTACAATCAGGGTGCCTCGGGGGAGGAACTTCTCGCATACATCCACCGCCTGTTCGAGCAATCCGCCGGGATTCCATCGTAAATCCAGGATCAAGCCCTGCATATGTTCGGACTTGAGCTTATTCAACGCCGCCTCGAGTTCGTCGCTGGTCTTCTCTCCAAACTGAACCAGGCGCACATAGCCGATCTTGTTCTCGCCTAATGGAAACTCCTTTTTCCCATTGATGTCTTTGGCCATATCGACATTAATGACCGAGCGCGTCAATTTGTACTCCTTGACCTGGCTGGTTGAAGGCCGAAAAATAGTCAGTCGCACGTCGGTCCCAGGGTCCCCCCGCAGCGTCTTTACCGTCTCTTGCAGCCCCAACTTTTCTGTGCTTTTCCCGTCCACCCGAATAATCCTGTCACCGGACATAATGCCGGCCTTAAAGCCGGGACTGTCATCCATCGGGGCGACGACAGTAATGAAGTTGTCTCGCATCGAGACTACGATGCCCAAACCGCCAAAGGCGCCCTGGGTATCATTCTGAAGTTCCTTGTACTGTTCAGGTTCCATGAATTCGCTGTGTGGGTCCAGGGTATTGAGCATCCCCTTAAGCGCTCCATACACCAGGTCTTGATAGGTCAGATTCTTGCCATCAACGTAGTCCTTGCGCACTTTCTCCATCACGAAGGAGAAAAGCTCCAAACTCGGATAGGGCGAATCCTTCTCAGCGGCTTGGGCGGTGCTGAAATAGACGCGCGCTCCGATAATCAAATTGATGCTCAGAACCACCAACACCACCCCGTAAATTACTCGTCGTTTCATAAAAAACTTCAATCAGTCTGGCAGCACAATATAGGCCACACAGAGAGTTTGCAAGGCGGGGTAAAAGGGCCTAAACGGCTTTCAACCGAAACACCCTGGGCTGGCATAGAGGAGGCCTTTGGCCTTCAGGCTAGAATCTTGTCAGGGCCTCCAACTCCTTGACGCGCTTTTCGATGTGGCGGCGAGTGATGCGCATTGTGCGCGTCAGCCCAAAGCCTTCGCAGCAGAAGGAGGCCACGACTGTTCCGTAGATCATCGCGCGCCGGATGTTCCGCTCCACTGAGCCTGCGCAACTGGAAAGATACCCCATCATCCCCCCAACGAACGAGTCGCCCGCTCCGGTTGGATCGACAACCTTGCGCAAGGGGTACGCCGGGCAAATGAACAATCCCTGCGGACCAGAGAGCAGCGAACCGTGCGAACCCTTTTTAATCACTACGTACCTGGGCCCGAGCTTATGGATTTTCTTTAATGCCCCGAAGAGGTTCTCCTCCTGGGTGAGTTGGTGAGCTTCGCTGTCGTTGAGGACAAAGGCGTCCAATCGCTTCAGCAGCTTCAATAAGTCCGGCAGGGCTATATTGAGCCAGAGGTCCATCGTATCGGCAGCCACAAATCGGGGGTGCCGCATTTGGTCCAGAACGTGCAGTTGAAGCCCCGGCGCGATATTGGCCAGCAACACAAACGGGGCCTTCTGATGCGAATTGGGCAGGGTCGGGCTGAAGGTTTCGAAGACCCCCAATTCGGTCAGGAGCGTGCGCCGGTTGTTCATATTGGCCTCGTATTCCCCCGACCAATGAAAGGTTTTACCGGGCAGAATCTGCAGGGCTTTCAGATCGATTTTGTTCCGGCGATAGACCTGCAAATACCGTTTTGGAAAATCTTCCCCAACAACTCCAACCAGCCTGACCGGGCTGAAGAAGCTGGCGGCCACCGCCGCGTGGCTGGCCGAGCCGCCCAGCAGACGCGGGTTTTCGGCGGTCGGAGTCTTAATCGAATCAAGCGCTGTCGAGCCGACAATCAAAACACTCATAGGTTCAAGTCCATCTGTCTTCTAAAGTTTAGGAAAACACAACCGCTCTTTAAAGGCCCGGCAGGCCGCTGTCAAATCTTCAGCGTTCAGGATTGCGGACACCACACAAATCCGTGTCGCTCCCGCCGCCAGCACGTCATCGAGGTTGCCTAAATCGATTCCCCCAATGGCGAACCAGGGAATGGTTGCCAGTAAATGCCCTGCAGCCCAGCGGACGTATTGGAGCGTGACAGGTTTGGCCTGCGGCTTGGTCCCGGTGGAATAGACCGGCCCGATCCCTAAATAATCCGCCCCTGCACCATGCGCCTCGAGCGCCTGTCCGGGCGAATGGGTGCTCAGGCCGATGCGCACCTTGGAGTTCGGAAACGATTTGCCCGCTTGCCCGGCAAATAATTCAGAAACCCGGGTGTGGCCCCCCCCGAAGAAATCCTCCTGGCCCAGGTGACAACCATCCGCCCCGGTTTCAATCGCTATATCGAGGTGATCGTTGATGATAAGACCCACATTCGCCCGGCGGGTCACGGGCAGAATCGCCTCGGCCATCTGCCGGACTTCATCTTTGGAAGCCCCTTTGGCCCGCAACTGAATCAGGTCGGCGCCCCCTGCGCAAAGCTGCGCGGCGATTTGTTGGGGCCTCCGGCCATGGAGGTAGCTCGTATCAACAAACGCATAAAGCCTGCATTCCTGGAGCGGTTTCATCCAAAACAGAGGCAGTTGTAGTCAGAAGCGCGCTCGGCGGCAAGACCGTAGGAAACAGGGTGTGTAGCGTTGAGGACCCTTGGCTTTGCGTTCCTTGCGTTCTTTTGCGGCTAATCAATCCCTTTTCCCTTTCCCTGCAAACATCTCCTTCACCAGCGCCGGCAGCTTGCAATTGTCGCACACCGCGTTCGAGTGCTCGCAAAAATCCCGCACAATTTGCATCAACCCCTGCTGCGCCGCCGCCCCCGGCAACGACTGCAGCCCCGCGCCCCCTAAAAGCCGCTCACGCGCCAGACGCAGCACCGAATTGTCCTGCGCCGCCCGCCACCGCATAAACCGCCCCTCCAGCCCCTCCTGTACCCCGCCCGCTTTGCCTTCCAACGCCCGCGCCCACAGCCACGGCAATACCACATTCACCGCCAGGTCCGTTACCCGACTCGCCCCCAGCAGCGGCTGGGCCTTCCTGAGTCGCCGCGAACTCAGCGTCCAATGATACGACCAAAACTCGTCCGGGGCCAACTCCAGCAACTCGTGCAGCTTTTGCCCCACCGCCCTCTCCGGCCCCTCTTGCGCGCACCATCCCTCCAGCCTCGACGCCACACATCCCCCCGCCGCCCACCCCGACGCCAAGGCCAGCCGACGTTGCGGATGATTCGCCGGACGCATCCCGTGCAAATGCCACAACCCCCGCGGCAGAATCGCCTCGGCAAACCCATCCCGTTCACGCCACCAACTGTCCCAAAGCCCGCGCACATATCGGTCCGTGCCTGCCTGGCCACCCTTTAACTCCACCGGCAATAACCCGCTCAAACCCAGCAGACGCGCCTGCATCACCTGTGCCCTGCCCGGATTGCCGCCCTCTCCGCCTCCTCCGCCCCTGCCCGAAACCCGGTCCCGCCCCAGGCGGCCTGCTTCCTCACCCGCAATCAACCCCCAGCGTGGGCGCAGCTCCGCCAGCCGTTGCATCGGCCACACATTATGCTTGTACCCCAGCCCTCGAAACAGCCCCTCCCAGAGCGCTTGTTCCCAGCCCTCCTGCCTCGCTCGCGCCTGGAATTGCGCCGCCTTGCTCCGCAGCCGCACCTGGGCCGCCTGGTGCAGCAGTTCGAGTTGCTCGGCCGGCTTCAATCCCCCCAAAGGCGCGCAACAACGGCCACGCCATTGCTCCGGCAGCCCCGAACTGGCCTCTCCGCCCAGCCACAAGCTCAGCTCGCCTAGAGGAGCATCCAGGACCTGGCGCAGCAGCAATACTGGCCGACCGCTACTGGGGCCTGCGGGCGGGTCGGCGTCCCATACCACATGCAGAATTACATTTGCGAAAGCCGGGTTGCGGTCATGGCCATGCGCATGCCACCCATTTGCGCGCAAATCCAACTCGACATCGCCCGAACGGGCTGGCTCGTCCCCAAACTGCACCACCGCTCCACGGAAATCCGGCCCGCTCTCGACGTTATGAAAGCCCGGATGAAGAATGCGCAGCGGCTGGCCGTCCAAGGTCTTCAATTGATCGCGCAGCAAACGTTGATGTTGCCAAATCCTTTGCAAGAGCCGCTCCGGCGGGGATTGGGCGTCCTCCTGCAGCACGAGCACCGCGCCACACCGCACGCGGGCCTCGGCGTAAAAGTTGTCCAGCATCAGCCTCACCGGGCCAATCATGTGCCTCCTGTGGCCGTTTATGTCAATGAGCTTTGTATGGAGTGGGTTGAGTTTCGGGTGAAAAAGGGCCGAAATGAAAAATAAAAAATGCTCAATTCTCAATGCTCAATGAATGAGCATCGATCATCGAGCATTACCGGGAGGACCGTTGGATGGACTGTAAAGAGGGACCCCTCTCCCCGGGTCACCAGGCGCCAAAAATTGAGCATTGAAGATTTGTTATCTATGTGAATTCTTCCCCTCTTTCATTTTGTGTTGGCTCACCCAGCCCGTTCCTGCTTACAATTGAGATTGGGTTGCATCCATGAACGATGAATTGATGATCGAAGTGGCGAACCTGACCAAACGGTATGCCGGTCAAACCGCTGTGTCGAACATCTCGTTTACGGTCAGGCGCGGAGAAGTTGTAGGCCTGCTGGGCCCCAATGGGGCCGGCAAGAGCACCACCATGCGCATCCTCTCCTGCTACCTCCCTGCCACCTCCGGCACCGTGCGCGTCGCCGGACTCGATGTCTTTCACCACTCCAACGAAGTGCGCCGCCGCATCGGTTACATGCCCGAAAACAACCCGCTCCATGCCGACATGCGCGTGCGCGAATACCTCAAGTTCAGGGCCCGTCTCAAGGGGCTGGACGTCAAGTCCTCCCGGCGCCGCGTCGATTGTGTCATGGAACAATGCAGCCTCACCGAGGTCTCGCGCCGCATCATCGGCCAGCTCTCCAAAGGCTACCGCCAGCGCGTCGGCCTGGCCGATGCCCTCGTCCATGAACCCGAACTCATCATCCTCGATGAACCCACTATCGGCCTGGACCCGCACCAAATCCGCTCCGTGCGCCAGCTCATCAAGGGCCTCGCCCAGGCCCATACCGTCCTCATCTCCACCCACATCCTGCCCGAGGCCGAAATGACCTGCAACCGCATGGTCATCATGTATGAAGGCAAAATCCTCGCCGCCGACACCCCCGAAAACCTCCAGCGCCTCATGAGCAGCAACAGCCAGGTCCTCGCCGAAATCGCCGCCCCCCTGGCCGACCTCCGCCAATGCTGGCTCGAAATGCCCGAAATCGAACAATTTGATGTCTCCGCCGCCGAGGGCGATTTCTTCCGCTGCGCCCTCACCCCGCGCAACGGCTTGGACCTGCGCCCCCGCGTCTTTGCCCTCGCCCGCGAACGCGGCTGGCCCCTCCGCGAACTGACCCGCAAAAGCCATTCCCTCGAAGACATCTACCTCCAGGTCACTCGCCCCGACGAGGAGGACCACTGATGCAGGCCTTTTGCACCCTCACACGCCGCGAGTTGGCCGGTTATTTCTTTTCCATCACCGGCTACCTCATTATCGCCGCCTCTGTCTTCCTCCTGGGCCTGAGCTTTGTCGTCCTCCTGGTCAACCTCCAGCAGGAACCCACCACCATGCCCATCACCGAGGTCTTTTATATCACTCCCTTCTTTTGGCTCATCCTCCTCCTGGCCACCCCGGTCATTACCATGCGCCTCTTTGCCCTGGAAAAGTTTACCGGCACGTTCGAAACCCTCATGACTACCCCCGTCAGCGATCTCCAGGTCGTTCTGGCCAAGTTCACCGCCGGCATCGTCTTCTTCCTCCTGATGTGGCTCCCCCTCCTCCTCTGCCTCCTCGTCGTGCGCCATTATACCTCCGACCCCGCCGCTCTGGACCCCGGCACCCTCGCCAGCACGTTCCTGGGCATCGTCTTGTTGGGCTGCCTCTTTGTTTCCCTCGGCCTCTGCGCCTCCGCTCTCACCCGCAGCCAGGTCGCCGCCGCCATGATTTCCCTCGTCTTCGGCGGCAGCCTCTTTCTCGTCAGTGTCCTGGCCTCCCATATCCCCCTCCAGGCCACCTGGCAAACTCAGGTCCTGTCATCCTTGAACTTTTTCGACCAAATGCACGACTTCGCCCGCGGTGTCATCGATAGCCGGCCCGTCGTGCTCTATGTCTCCCTGACGCTTTTTTTCCTGTTCCTGACCCTCCGCGTAGTCGAGAGCCGCCGCTGGAAATAGCATACATGAACCACACCTTCAATTCGCCCATGCCTCTCCCTCTCCCCTTCCCAAGGGAAGAGGGCAGGGGAGAGGGTTCTCTGTGAGCATTCCATCACCTCTAATATGCCGATGTTTCTCCCTCTCCCCTTCCCAGGGGGCGAGGGCCGGGAAGAGGCCTCCTCTATGAGCATTCCATCCCACCGCCCTCCCAGTAAAGCCCCCCCCAGCTTCTCCCCGTTCCGCAGGTGGGCCATCGGCTTCAACGTCGTCCTGGTCGTCCTTGTTGTCCTCGCCGTGGTCGTCATGGTCAATTACCTCAGCCACGATTATTTCCACCGCTGGCATGTCAATTCCAACGCCAAAACCACCCTCGCACCGCGCACCGTTCAGTTCCTCCATTCCCTCACAAACCAGGTCAAGGTCACCGTCTATTATGACCGCGACGACCCCTTCTTCACACCCATCGTCGATCTCCTCAACGAATACCGCGCCGTCAATCGCAACCTCTCCATACAAATCATCGACTATAACCGCGACCCAGGCGCCGCTCAGCAGCTTAAACTCAAATACCGCTTCCTCGCCTCGCCCACCGCCAAAAGCCTCATCATCTTTGACGCCGGTCAGGGCCGCGTCAAACCCGTCGATGGCGCCGCTATCGCCCAATACGCCCTCGAACGCGTCCCCAACGAAACCCAGCGCGAGTTCCGCCGCAAGCCCGTCGCCTTTGCCGGCGAACGCGCCTTCGATTCCGCTCTCATCTTTGTCAGCAACCCGGCCCCCTTCCAGACCTGGTTCCTCATCGGCCACGGCGAACACCAGATCGACGACGGCGATGACAGCGTCGGTTACGTCAAGTTCGCCTCCGCCCTCCGCGAGAATTATATTCAACCACTCCCCGTCAATCTCCTGGGCACCAACGCCCCTCTCGACCCCCAGCATTGCAACCTCCTGGTCATCGCCGGCCCCAATTCCAAACTCGAACCCTCCGAACTGGCCCGCATCGATCAATACCTTAACCAGGGCGGGCGCCTCTTTGCCCTGTTCAGCGTCCTTTCCCTCAAAAATGGCGATACCGGCCTCGAGCCCCTGCTCGCCAAATGGGGTGTCAACGTCACCACCAACATCATCTCCGAACACCCCGACCACTCCATCGCCGGCTCCGATGTTATCGTCGATACTTTCGGCAATCATCCTATCGTCAACCCACTCCAGGACCTCCGCCTCCAGCTTATCCTCCCTCGCTCCATCGGCAAAATCCACTCCCGCTCCCAAGCTCCCGATGCGCCGCACGTCGAGGAACTCGCCTTCTCCAGCCCCAATTCCTTCATCAAAGACACCAACCCCCGTGACCATCAGGCCTTCCCGCTCATCGTCGCTGTCGAGAAAGGCGACATCAAAGGCCTCACCACCGAGCGCGGCACCACCCGTATCGTCGTTTCCGGTGATTCCATCTTCCTCGCTAACCACCAAATCGACTCCGCAGCCAATCGGGACTTCGGCGTCCTGGCCGCCAATTGGCTCCTCGACCGCCCACAACTCCTCGAAGGCGTCGGCCCGCGCCCTGTCACCGAATACAAACTCCTCATGACCCGCTCCCAACTCCAGGGCGCCCAATGGATTCTCCTCGCCGCCATGCCCGGCTCCATCCTCGGCCTCGGCTCTCTCGTCTGGTTGCGCCGCAGAAGATAAAGCCCCGGCATGAGTTTCAAAAATACCTGGCTCTGGCTCCTCGTCGCCTCTGGCCTCTTTGCTTTCATCTTCTTCTTCCAGCGCAACTTCCATCATGCCTCGGGCGCCCTAAAAATCCTCCCCAACCTCGCCCCTGCCGATGTCACTTCCATCCAGGTTCGCCCCGGCCCCGGCCAACTCGAAATCCGCGCCTGCCGCACCAATGCCGCCTGGCAGTTGACCGAGCCCTTGGTTTACCCTGCCCAGGCCGCCTCCATCGACGACCTCCTCAAAGGCCTCCTCAACCTCACCGCCGCCGCCTCCATCTCCGAGTCCGAACTCCGCGCCCATACCAACGCCGATGAAGAGTTCGGCTTCGCTTCCCCACAGGCCTCCATCCTCATTCAACAGGGCGATTACCTCATCCACGTCCTCCTGGGCGATAAAACTCCCCCCGGTGACCAGCTCTTCCTTGAGGTCGTTGGACACGAAGGCGCCTTCGTCGTGGACGCCTCTCTCCTCAAACTCATCCCCCGCTCCGCCAACGACTGGCGCGATACCACCCTGCTTAACCTCGACGCACCCTTCGACCGCATCGCCGTCACCAATAACTCCAAGGCCTTCGTCCTCCGCCGGGACCCCAACCTCCTCTGGCGCGTCGTCGATCCCTTCCCAGCTCGCGCTGACAACGCCCGCATCGAGGATTCCCTCCGCCGCCTCCACGCCCTCCGCGTTCGCCAGTTCGTTTCCGATGACCCTAAAGCCGACCTCGATTCCTTTGGCCTCGCCAACCCGGATACCCAACTCGCCCTGGCCCACGGCACCAACCCGCCCGTCCTCCTCCAGTTCGGCAAAATCGCCACCAACGACCCCTCACAAATCTATGCCCGGCGCGCCGATCAAAATACCATCGTCACCGTCACCACCAATGCCCTGGCCCCATGGCGCGGGATCTCCGCTAATGATTTCCGCGACCCGCACCTCCTGACCCTCACCGAACCCGTCCAGACGCTCGAAGTCCATGCCCAGGACCACCCCTTCTCTCTCGTCGCTAACCCAACCAACGATTCCTGGCGCGTCTTGCCCGAAAATTTCCCCGCCGATGCCACCGCTGTACAGGATTGCCTCTCTCTCATGGGCAACCTCAAAATCATCGATTTTGCTAAAGACGTCGTCAATGCCCCGGATTGGCCCAAATATGGCCTGGACCCCCCCGCCCGCCGTTACATCCTCAAAGCCGCCCCCGGCCCTTCTTCCACTACCAATACCCTCCTGGCTGACCTCTATTTCGGTTTCGCCACCAACCAGCCCAACCGCGTTTATGCCCGACGCGCCGACGAAACGTCCGTCTATGCCGTCAGCCCGGATGATTTCGCCAAACTCCCTTACGCCCCCTACCAGTTGCGTGAACGTAAGCTTTGGTCCTTCTCTACCAACGACATCGCCGGCATCACCATCCACCAGGCCGGCAAAATACGCTCCATCCTCCGCGCCGAGGCCTACAAATGGTCCCTCGCACCGGGTTCTCAGGGCGTCGTTGATGATATCCCTCTTGAGGAAACCGTTCGTGGCCTCTGCCAGGCCACCGCCGCCGACTGGGCCGGCTTCGGCCCCACTAACTTTTCCCGCTTCGGCTTCACCAACCCTCCCTACGAAGTTACCTTCGACCTCAAGAATGGACAGAAAGCCTCCATCCAATTCGGCGGCGATGCCCCCTCCGGCAACCGCTACGCCGCCGTCTCCTTCGACGGCCAACCCTGGTTCCTCGAACTGCCTTGGCTCCTCTACCGCGACATCGCTGCCTACCTCGCGGCCCCGTGAACCTCTCCTCCAATGGGCCATCCTCATCACAGACCCTTCTGGCGACTCTGCTTCCTCTGCTTCAGGCGCTGCCGTATTGCCCTCTGGTTCCTCATCTTCCTCCTCCTGGCTTCCATTATCTATCTCAACCAGGTCGGCCTCCCTTCCTGGATTTCTCGCCCTCTAGTCCAGCGCCTCCAGGCTCGCGGACTCGACCTCCAGTTCTCTCGCCTGCGCCTCCGCTTTTACCAGGGCTTCGTCGCTGATAATGTCCGCTTCGGCCAGGCCGGACAGCCTCTCAGCCCTCACCTCCTCGTCAACGAGGTCCGCCTCCTGCTCAACTTCCGCGCCTTGGCTCACCTCCATTTCCAGATCGATGCCCTCGTCTTGCAGCGCGGCCAGTTGACCTGGCCCCTGCCGGACTACCCGCCCGACAACGCCCTCTCTGTCCAGCACATCCAAACTTACCTCCGCTTCCTTCCCAATGACCAATGGGCTTTGGACGATTTCAGCGCCTCCTTCGCCGGCGCTCATATCCAACTCTCAGGCATCATCACCAACGCCTCCGCTCTCCGCCATTGGAAGGTCCTTCATCCTGCCGGCCACGCTCGCCCTTCACTCGAGGTCTGGCCCAACCGCCTCCGGCGCCTCGCCGAAACTCTCGACCGCATCCATTTCTCCGCCTCGCCCGAACTGCGCCTGGACCTCTCCGGCGATGCCCGCTCACCCGAGAGTTTCACCGCCCGCATCGCCCTCACCGCACCCGGCGCCGATACCCCTTGGGGCGCTGTCTCCCAGGGCCGCTTCACCGCAAAACTCTTTCCCGCAGATACCAACGGCTCCTTGCGCGCCCAATTGAACCTCGAAGCAGCCCAAGCCAAAAGCCGGTGGGCCGCCATTACCAATTTCGCCCTCCTCATCCACCTCGTCTCGCTCCCCGGCTCCACCAATCTTGTCACCGCAGACTTGCGCCTCTCCGCCGACCAGGCCCATACCCAGTGGGCACAAGGCACCAATGCCTTGTTCACCGCTCAGTGGGTCCACTCAATTACCAACCCCGTCCCTCTTTCTGGTCAGGGCCATTTCCAGTGCGGCTTCGTCCAATCCCGCTGGGGCAGCGCCGCTCAACTGGATTTCAGCGGCAGCATGGACCGCCTCCTCTCAACCAATCTGCCTCCCGCCTCCGACCCCGCCTGGGGGCTCTGGACCAACCTCCAGCCTTTCCTCCTCGATTGGCGCTGCCATCTCTCCGATTTCCAGTCCCCAAAAATCGTCGTCGATGAAATCACTTGCGCGGGCAAGTGGCGCGCCCCGCTGTTGACCATCACCAACCTCGAAGCACGCCTCTATCAAGGCAGCCTCAACGCCCACGCCGGCCTCAATGTCGCTTCCCGCCTGGCACACGCTTCCCTTTCCTCCGATTTCGACCCCCATAAAATCCACGCCCTCCTCACCGAAGGTGGCCGCCGCTTTCTCCAACCCCTCGCCTGGGACCAACCCCCTCGCCTCTCTGCCGACCTCGCCCTCACTTTGCCCGCCTGGACCAACCTCCAACCGGATTGGCGCGCCGAGATCCGCCCCTCGTTCCAAATCCACGGCCAATTCTCTCTCGAACACGGCGGCTCTTTCAATACCATCCCCGTTGCCTCCGCCCGCTCCCATTTCGCCTATTCCAATCTCTCCTGGTCTTTGCCAGACCTCACTCTCACCCGCCCCGAGGGCCGCATCGAGGCCCTCCTCCACGCCAGCGACCTAACCCACGATTTCTATTGGCACTTCTCCAGCTCCATCGATCCCCGCATCCTGCGACCCTTGCTCGATCAACCCCAACAACGCGCCTTCGATCTCATCTCCTTCTCCCAACCGCCTCTTCTGGATGCGGAGGTTTGGGGCCGCTTTCACGACCCACAGCGCACCGGCTTCAAAGCCCGCGTTGCCTTAACCAATTTTTCCTTGCGCGGCGCATCGGCAACTTCCCTCCAAACCGCCCTCCAATATACCAATCGAGTGCTCCAATGCCTCGCTCCTCTCGTCCAGCTCGGCCCCCAACTCTTGCGCGCCGACGGCTTGGCCGCCGATTTTAACGTCCACCTGGTTTATCTCACCAACGGCTTTAGCACCGCTGACCCCTTGCTCGTCGCTCGCGCCATCGGTCCTCATATCGCTCGCGCCATCGAACCCTATCACTTCGACCACCCTCCCGTCGCCCATGTCCACGGCATCATTCCAATGGAAGGCGAGGAAGGCGCCGATCTGGAGTTTGACCTCGACGGAGGCCCGTTTCATTGGTGGAAGCTGGCCTCTCCCCACATCACCGGCCACGTCCATTGGGCGGGACTCCAACTGGCTTTGAGCGGCGTCCGCGCTGATTTCTATGACGGCGCCGCCTGGGGCAGCGCCAACTTCCGTTTCCATCCCAACCAACCCGCCGCTCTGCAGTTCTCTCTCAGCGCCACTAATGCCCTCTTGCAATTCCTCGCCGCCGACCTCTCTCCCGGAACCAACCACCTCGAAGGCCGCCTCAGCGGCAACCTGTCGGTCACCCAGGGCGATACAGAGAACTGGCAGTCGGTGTTCGGCTACGGCTCCCTGGACCTGCGCGACGGCGTCATTTGGGACATCCCCTTATTCGGCATCTTCAGCCCGGTGCTCAACGGCATCGCCCCCGGCTTGGGCAGCAGCCGTGCCACCGCCGCCACCTGCACCTTTGTCGCCACCAACGGCGTCCTGCGCTCCGACGACCTCGAAATCCGCTCTCCACCCGTGCGCCTGGATTACCGCGGAACTGTCGATTTGCAAAGCCGGCTCAACGCTCGAGTCGAAGCCGCCCTCCTGCGCGATATGTGGCTCGTCGGCCCCATTGTTAGCACCGTCTTTTGGCCGGTGACCAAAATGTTCGAATACAAAGTGACCGGCACCCTCCACGACCCCAAGAGCGAGCCGGTGTTTATCCTGCCCAAACTCATGCTCCTGCCCTTTCATCCCTTGCGCGGCTTGAAAGGCCTGCTGCCCGAAGAACCCGGCCTCTCTCACACCAACTCCCCTCCCCCCCCTTAAATATTGAGCAGTCCCTAACGATCTCACCCCTTTGTCGGAAACTTAACTTACCTACACCACGTGCAGCAAAGGGAATTGCCTCCCCAATATCGGAACACTCGGCGTCTTGAGCCAGTTCTCCAAAACCGACGCATACACCGACCGGAAATCCACGGTGTACCTGATATCTCCTTGGAAAAGGTCCCCCGGAGCCAGGCTCGGGAATGTCCCCAGCAACCCCGCCTGGAGCTTCTTTCCAATCATAAACAACGGCGCCGCCGCCCCGTGATCGGTGCCCCCGCTGGCGTTCTCCGCTACGCGCCGGCCGAACTCGCTGAACGTCATCACCAGCACCCGCGAGAGATTCCCTTGCTTTTCCATATCATCCACAAACGCTCTTACCGAATCCCCCAAATCCTGCAGCAACCGATTTTGCGTCGCAACCTGGTTGGTATGCGTGTCGTAACCCCCTTGCGAGAGATAAAACACCCGCGCCTGCAGCCCCCCTCCAATGAGCTTGGCCGTCAGCTTCAAAGAATTCCCCAGCGGCGACGCCGGATAGACCCCTTGCGTTTCGCTCCGGCTTGCTATCTCCCGAATCGTGTCGGAACTCACTCGCGCCTCCAGGGCGGTGCGTTCCAGAAAATCCAGCGCCGAGCCGCCGCTCAATCGCCCCGCCCCGTGAATCGACCCTATGCTCCCGCCGGAATTGGCCGAGACATCCCCATCCGCCTGGTTCAGTTTTTGAAAAGATTCATCAACCATTTGCGCCTCATGCGCCCCTTCGCCGCGCGGCGGCAGAAATCGATAGTTCTGCGGGTTTTCCAGGCTGATGCCCATCGGGTCTTTGGCAAAAAAAGCCTGGGGCGTCTGCCGCCCGACGCTCACCCCTACAGTCGGGTCGCACCCGGCGCAGGCATTATCGAAGTAGCGCCCCAACCATCCGTAACGCTCGAACCGATTCGAGTCGCTGGCCGTCTGCCAAATTTCGGTCGAACGAAAATGCGACCGGTTGGGATTGGGGTAGCCGGCGCCCTGCACGATGGCCAGGCGCCCGGCGTCATACAGTTCTTTGAACCCGGTCAGGTGCGGATGCAGAGCCAACTCGTCATTGAGCTTGAGCAATCCCTCCCCTTTCAACCCGATCCGTGGACGGGCGCGATGATAGTAATCGTTCGTGTAGGGCACGACTGTATTCAAGCCGTCATTACCCCCGGCCATTTGCAAGACCACCAGGATCGGTCCGTCCCGCCCGGTAACCGCCTGCGTCGCTTTATCGGCGGCTTCGGCCTGCAGCGCAGAAAGCGTGTTGGCCAGGAACGTTGGAATCGTCCAGCTAAAGGCCCCGCCCAGGAGCGTGGCGCGCAGGAAATCACGCCGGGTTTGGAAAGTCGGCTCGGTTTTCATAATTTAAGTCAATTGGTATTCCGGTGTCGCCATGACCAGCCGAATGGCATTCAAAACCGTCTGGTCGTTCAGCTCGCCTTCGCCGTCCAGGTAATCGCGCAGCGCCTTCTCCTGTTTGGCTTTGAGTTTGGATTGCAGCAGGCGCCGTTCGAGCGCCGCGACCAGGCCATCCTGGCTGGCAAGCTCCTGGTCGGAGAACAATTTGCGCACATCCACCCCGCCCACGCTGGATTGGGCGAACCGGCGTCTCATGGCCCGGTCAAGCCCCGGACGATTGGCCAGCCCCCCCGCCAGCATCGACTTGTCTCCCTGCACCAGACCAGTATGGCTGCCTCGTTATACCGCGCCAGCAGCGTGTTGGTCGTTATCCAGCTCAGTCCCCCATCCCACCCTTTCACGTTGGGCGGCGCCAACAGGTCCTGGCCCAGGTTGCGGGTCAATCCGAAACAAACCAGCGGCGGGGGCAACTCCCGTTCGAGCATGCGCGCGCTGCCCACCAGCCATTGGACCGGGCTCTTGACCTGGTTGCGGATGATCGACGCCGCATAAAACTCTTCAGAAAGAAACAGCGTCCGCATCAGCGGCTTGAATTCGTTTCCTTTATTCCTGAACTCCGCCGCCAGCGCCTCGTTCAAACTCCCCGAGGGCTCCGACCCGGCAAAGAAGGTCCACAATTTGCCGGTAATAAATCGGGCGGACTCTGCCCGCGCTGCAATCAAACGCAGGAGATCGTCCCCATTGAAATTCCCTTGCTGGCCGAAAATGGTCTTCTGCCCGTTGTCATGCCAGTATGGCCGCTCGATAAACTCCTGCTCGCGTCGGTTGTACGACCAACCCGTCAGGGCCCGCGCCGCTTCGGTCACATCCTTTTCCGTGTAATTGCCTTCGCCCAGGGTGAACAACTCCATCAACTCCCGCGCGAAATTCTCGTTGGGATGCTCCTTGCGGCTTTGGGCCTCGTCCAGCCAGATCAGCATCGCCGGGTCCTTTCCCATGGCGGTGAGCAGCTCGAGCCATTTGCCCGTCGCCAGCCGGCGAAACAAATCATTCTGACGCCACATCAGGTAGGCATCCCGCACCTTCTGCATGCTCGTCGCGAAGTGGCCGTGCCAGAAAAGAACCATCCTCTCCTGGAATGGCCTCGGGCCTTTGGCCATTCGCTCCAGCCACCAACCCTTCAACTCGATAAAATGATCCCGCTGCCCCTTTTGCTCGGCCTGTTGAATTTTCCGCCGCTCTTCAGGTCCTGCCATCCGCGCCGCGCGCAGCCGCTCGAAACGCTCCGGGTCAGGCTTGGCCCACTCGGGATTGGGCGTCGTATCCGGCGTGGATTCATAATCCACAAACCACGAAACCGCTTTCTCCGGCCCCAGCGCCACCAGCCTCTCAATCTCTCCCGGCGTGCCCCCAAAACCGGCGCGGTTCAGCAGGTGCGACGCCGTGGTGAAATTCCACCGATCCCTTGACAAAGCCTGCAACATACATAATCAAAGACGTTAATCCCCTCCAAAAGGTTTCATGATTTGCCCATCGCACCACGCAAACCCCAGGCCAGCCCGCAAGCTGATAATCAGCCAACCTCCGGACCACCGATGGCGAACTGCCGGCGTGGGTCGCCCAGGGTGGCGTTCTCGCCAAGAAACATTCGGATCAAAGGGCGTTGGACACTGAGCACGTGGCCTTGCGCCCACGACACTGCCCTCTCATTCGGATCGGGGATATCCCAAAAGATTGTATCGCCGGGGTTGCGCGCCTCCATCGCGCGGACCATGAGCCCTTCGATCAGGTCGAGGCCAACCTCGGGCGAGTTTGCTATCACGGGTCCAAGGTGGAGCGCCTGCGAACCAGGGCGGACGAAGCCCAATCCGGCCAAGCCGCCATTTTTGGATTCAGTCACCAAACCCACGCCTCCGGCGCTTCCCAATGTGACCCACAATGACCGGCGCCAGACGCCGAATGCCGCCGTATCCAGCGGTTCGACGAATGCTGCGTCCGCAGGCCGCCACGCTCTGAGTTCAGGCGCGGGGGTGGCCCGCTTGGCCGCCCCAGGACGGCCGGCCCAGCGTTTGAGGGTCCACTCGGTGCGAAAACCAAGTGCGTCATAGACCAGCTTGCCTTCGGGCGTAGCGTCCAGTTTGATACAGCGCACGCCGCGGTTGTGCAGATATGCAATGGCGTGTTGCAGCAGCGCGCGACCAATCCCGCGCCGGCGGAAATCCGGGTGCACCAGGACCATGCCGATCCAGGCTAATTGCGCCCCGTAGATGGTAGTCGTGGCTGTGCCGGCGGGTGTTCCTCTCCATTCCGCCAGGAAACAGCCATCCGGGTCCGTTGCCAGGAAGCGCTCCCAGTCTGCCAAGGTTTGGTTCCAACCGGCGAGTGCGCGAATAGAATCGGCGAAGGCCAGGTCTGCCGAGGTCAGCTTGCGCAGGCATAAGGCTGGTCGAGTGGATTCCATTTGCCTTGAACTTTTCAGCCGCGCAGCCATTCGTCCCGATTGCGGACCACGAACGGGTCATCATTCAGGTGCGGGTAAGCTTTATAGACCCTGTCAATCGCCTCGCCTTGACCCGGACTGAGAGTCTCGCTGGAATTGAGACACCACAGGCCGGCCAACAAACCCTGGCGGCGAAGCACTTCGTGGATGCCCGGGATGCAACCAGCGAACTGATGCGCCGCATCGAAGAATGCAGCGTTGCAGTCGGTGACCTCCACAGCGCGTTGGAGAAGTTGCGGCGGAACCGCTTGGCCGCTAAGGGCGACTCGGCGGCACTCGGCTTGTAATTCCACCGCACGTCGAGTCCAAACTGCCCAATGCCCCAGCAATCCGCCTACAATCCGGCGTTCGACCACGCGCCCACTCGTTCGGATACGATAAGGTGTAAGCAAATCAAGCACGATGGAATCATCGTTGCCGGTGTACAAAGCGATATCATCCCGGCCCGCTTCCGCCACCGCGCGCACGACGTCAAGGGTTTGGTATCGGTTAAAGGGTGCGATTTTGACCGCCACGACGTTTTCGATCTCGGCGAAGCGACCCCAAAAGGAAAACGACAGCAATCGGCCACCGACTGCCGGCTGCAAATAGAAACCGAAGACCGGGATGATTTCCGCCACGGCTTGGCAATGGGCGAGCAGTTGTTCTTCAGTCGCCTGGCGCAAGGCGCTCAAGCTAAGCAAGCCGGCGTCGTAGCCCAATTCGCGAGCCAGAGTAGCTTCGGCGACCGCCTGGCGTGTGGCGCCACAGAGACCGGCAATCCGCACCGCACGGCTTTCTTGTGCCTTTGCGGAAGCGTGAGCTTTGACCCCGCCGCGCCCAAATTGGTTTAAGGGAGCTGGAACCGCGGCCCGGGCCAGTTCCTCGGCCATCAATTCAAAAACGGGTTTAAGCAGGCCCGCCTTTTTATCGCGAATTTCGAATTGGGTCGTGTGCGCGCCAACAGCCACGCCGCCGGCGCCGGCGGCAAGGTAATAGCG